>NZ_JAUBTI010000002.1:20162-101973 GCF_036702415.1 Microcoleus sp. D3_18a_C4
CTGCGCTTCCGCAAAACATATCCCAACTTCTGATTTATTCCCGTCAAATTCGGCTCAATCTGAACCGCGTGCAGGTAAGCGCTAACAGCTTCATCCCATGATTGTTCACTGGTTAATGCCATTCCCAAATTGACATAAAACCAAGGAATATTGGGATTTATTGCAATAGCTTTGCGGTAGCAAATAATAGCTTCGGGCCACACTTGTTTTTGAGCCAAAGCGTCCCCTAAACAATTGTATCCCCAGTAGGAATTATCATTAATTTCAAGAGCCTGACGGTAACATTTAATGGCTTCATCCAACTCGCGCTTCTGCACCAAAACATTGCCCAAACCCACGTAAGCACGATCATAATTTGGATTGAGTTCGATGCTTTTGCGGTAACAGGCGATCGCCCGATCCAATTCTCCTCGCTCCGCCCAAGTTTTACCCAAACTGTGGTAAGATTCAAACGAATTGGGATTGATGGCAATGGCTTGTCGGTAATTGGCGATCGCCTCATCCCAGCGCTTCTGACCAACCAGCATTTCCCCCAAATTGTGATAAGCTGTTGCCAGCTTTGGGTTTAACTTAATTGCCCGCGCATAACACTCAATAGCGCGATCGCACTTTCCCAATTCAACCAAACTATTTCCCAGAGTCACGTGCTCCTCAGCAGTTGCCCAATTCGGCTCAATATTAAAAGCTTGATACCAACAGTCTGCCGCCTCTTCTCGCTTCTCTAACTGCGTCCAAATTCTCGCTAACTGCCGATAAGCCGCAGCAAAATTAGGCGCTAGCGAAATTGCTTTTTCACAATTGGCGATCGCCTTTTCCCACTGTTTCCCCTGAGAATACAAAATGCCGAGATTAGCATAAACTTCCGGCAAATTTGGATTGCGATCGATCGCCGTTTCATACCACTGCTTAGCTTGCTCGATTTCACCTCGAACCTGCATCACCTTTCCCAGCGTCTGGCAAGCTGCCGCCAAATTCGGTTCAATTTTCAACGCTGACTCGCAAGCAGCAACTGCCTCATTCAACTTTCCTTCGGCTAAATAAACTTCTGCTTGCCGACTCAAATCAACCGCTGCCTTGTCCATCTTCTCAATCGAGGGCATAATTAAACTTGCTCCAGACACCAACTAACTCAAACCCACCACTTCAACCATCCTTTTCAGCGAACTCAAGTTCACTAAAATATCCTCAGTCAGCGAATTCTGATACATCAACTGTCTAATAGGATAGCATTCAAAAGCCTCGCCCGCTAAAAAGTAATGTTCCAACTGCAAATATTGACTGATTCCCCAGTAATAATGGCTGATATAGTGAGGCGACACCAACTCAATCACTTTAGTTCCCTGCCCACAAAAAATCGTATTTGTCAAGCCGCTGCCGTGGGCAGCAACTATTACCTCAGCGTGGTAAAAATGAGCAATTTGCTCTGCCAAAGACATCGACTCCGGCAAAATAGAAACAAACCCAAATTTCTCCAAAACCTCAACCACATCTTCCTCGTTCAAAACTCGTCGATATCTTGCTTTGCTGCGGCTGATATAAATCCGTTTGGGATAGCTCGAACTAGGTAGAATTCCCTTGAGAAACTCGCGCCTCAAAAAATCCATCGCCCACCCAGAAGGCCAGCCCAAATATCCCGCAAAAGACGGCACAATTAACTCTGTTGCTTGAATGTGAGGCACGCGATCGCTCTCCAAGACTTTTTCTTCGGGAATGCCCAGAATTCTTAGACTTTCCCGCTGAAATTGGTGCTGACAACTATTGACCAAAAACCAATCAATCTCCGCCAAATCCCTACCGCTTTGCCGCAGCAATTCTATCCTCGGCAAAACATCAACCATCCAGTGAAAATAGACATTTCCCGACAAACCAGAAAGCACCGCCACCCTACCATCAATTTGCTTTAAAGCTGGAAAGGATTCTAACTGAAAAATGCTGTGTTTCCTCACATCATGCTTTTCGCATCCCGGCAAAAATCCCGGATAATCTCTCGACACATCAGCCAACAAATAATTGTCAGGAGTAATTACAGCGATCGCCTTGCAAACCATCCAATAATTTTCCTGCGGCACAATCCAAACTCGCCCGTTGGGAATTGCAGCCACAAAAGTCTTGGGCGACTCCACAGGTAGCGGTTGCGAGTTGGACAAACGGCAAACTCCCCAACCCAAATGCACCGGATCGAACCACTTAGAAAGTCGCTGCAAACACAGCCCGCAAGTTAACCCGGCACAATCGGAATTTGCCAATTTGGAATTGGATCTCGCAAATTGGGAATTCGGAATATTTTCTGCACTTGCTTCGGGTGCAGGTTTCCAAAATATTTCCACATAATTGTCTGAATCTAACTTAGCATTAACCAGCCAATCCCAGCTCGATAAATAAATAGCGTGAGGAGGTTTTATAGAAGTGCTATCTGGCAATATAAAGCTCTGTTTTTTCCACTTTTTCTGCTCCCCATACCCGTGCAATTGCAACTCTAAAACTTTTTGATAATAATCGAGCGCCCGTTCCCAGCGCCCCTGTTTTTCCAGCAGTTTTGCCAACTCAAAATAAACCTGCGGTAAAGCAGGTTGAATCGTCAAAGCCATGCGGTAAACTGCAATTGCTGCAATGAACCGCTTTTGCTGGGCTAAGGAATTTCCCACGCGCCAGTAAATCTCTGCATTCTGTGGTTGAATTTGCAAAGCTTTTTGATAATAAGCGGCGGCAGATTCGTGTCCGCCATACTCTGTTAAAGCATTTCCCAAATGCAAGTAAATTTCGGCTAAATAATCGCAAATTTCAGCAATTGGTAATTGGGCATTGGGCATTGGGAATTGGGCATTGGGCATTGATAATTTTTCCTGCTTCCCTCTTCCCTGTTGTGGAGAATTTATCCGTGTATCCGTGTCAAAATCCGTGTCGTGCCTTCCCTCGAACTTCTTCCCTGTTCCTTCAACATCAGACTCATTCTCGATAATTAATCCGTGTATCCGTGTCAAAATCGGTGTTGTGCCTTCCTTCTTCCTGCCCATCAATGCTGTGAGAAATCGATCGCACGCAGCGATCGCCCTTGACAATTCATCATCATCTACCGCGGCAACTCTGCGCCTGTCTCCTAAGCGACAGTAAGCCTCAACAAAATCAGGCTTCAGAGCTATCGCCCGCTGAAAATAAGGCATGGCTTCAGCAATTTTGCCCAAAACCATCAAAGAAAACCCGGCGTCTGTATAGCCTGAAATATAGTCGGAATTAATCTCGATCGCCCGCTCGAAACAAGCAAGCGCCGCCGAATGTTCCCCCTGTAATTGCCACGCTTTCCCCAGATTGTAGTGAGCCAAAACCATGTCCGGCTCCAACTCAATAGCTGTGAGGTAAGATGCGATCGCCCTTTCCGGACTTTTGTCCAGCAAGGCTTGACCCAAATTATTGTGCAGCGTCGCCCAATCCGGCTTAATCTCCATCGCCCGCTGGTAAACTTCGATCGCCTCAGCAGCCCGATCGTCCTTTAGCAAAATCACACCCAGATTGCTGTAAGCTTCCACGTAATCCGGCGCCACGGCGATGGCCTGTCGGTAGGTATCCATTGCCGCTTCGAGCTGACTATTTTCATCTAAAACCACAGCCAGATTGTATAAAGCATCGAGATAATCCGGTTTTTGGGCGATCGCATTTCGGTAACAGTCGATCGCCCCCAACAAATTACCCTGCTTGTGAAAAATATTTCCCAAGTTATAATGAACTTGGGCCCAGTCTGGTTTCAAATCCAGAGCTTGTCGGTAGTGAAAAACCGCCTCATCCAGCCACGCATAGTCGCTGTAAAGTTGACCCAAATAAGCATGAGCCAGAAAAAACTGCGGCGAAATCTCCAAAGCTTGCACAAAAGCGTCTCTTGCCGCCGTCGGATCGCCTTGAGCGTCGAGAATTTCGCCTAAAGTCGTGTAAGCCGAGGGCGAAAATGGTTGAAGTTCGATCGCCTTTTTGCAAAACTCGATCGCCTCAGTTAACTTCCCCCGGTTCAAATAAATTTGGGCTTGCCGGATATATTCTTCAGTGCTCATTGCTCGCGGTGCAGTTGCGGTTTCTTTACCGCTTCAGTAAAACCTAGAAAGTGTAATTTAAAAACTTTGTATTTACAGCAGATTCCACGTTTATGAAGTATACCGCGCCATCGCTCCCCGTAGGGACACTCGCAGATCCCTTCTTCGTGTCAACTTAAGCTTTTAGTCAACCAGTCCTCCCGCCCACCCCTCAGTCCGCCAGGGAATGAATTCCACGGGGCTTATAGGTAAAGTCCTCTAAAATAGGACTAATGAGTTCTTCAGTCCTCTTTTAGAGGACTTTCGCTTTGAGGCAGGGGTTTAAACCCCTGCCGGACTATCGGTTTGACGTGGAAAGTTGACACGCCTTGGGCGAAAGCCTTTGTCCCTACGACACTCGATCGACCTGGAATACGCTGTATTTTGCCCGATCGGGCGATCGATTAATTTTATCAATAACTGTCGATCGATTTTTTTTTACTGCCCCTGCTTCAGTTCCTGCACTGAATATTTCAACCTCACCCCGCTTGTAGCAGAGTGAGGTTGAAATCCTTTAAAACTACCGGCTTTGTGAGAACAGCCCCGAATAAGATTCGGTTCCGCCCCACAACAGCCAGTTGTTTTAGAACAACTCGAAGTTGTTCGAGGTAATCGTCAGGTTAGGCTGCAACTGAGCAACAGTTAGCACTCCGTTGCTGCCGTTGAAGAACAACTTACCGCTTGTTGGGTCGTAGACCAACTTGTTCGTCGTGGCTGCTCCTGGAGTAGCTTCGTTGAAATTAGAAACGACGACAAACTCGCTTGCCTCGAACGTGTTGCCCAAACCAGCGAACACACCGCCCTGTTTCAATTTGATCTTATCTTCGCCAGGGGTAAAGTCAGTGATCGTGTCTACGCCGAACTCGCCACCAGCACTCACGAAGTAGAACGTATCGCTGCCAGCACCGCCGGTGAGGACATCGTTGCCTCTGTCGCCAAAGATACTGTCATTGCCCGCGCCACCATCGACAGTATCGTTGTCTTTACCGCCGTAGAGGAGGTCGTTGCCGTCGCCGCCGCCGACAACATCGTTGCCTTGGCCGCCAAAGACTGTATCGCTGCCACTTCCGCCAAGTACGGTGTCGTTGCCTCTGTCGCCAGAAACCAAGTCGTTGCCATCGCCGCCGTCTACGAGGTCATCCCCTTTACCAGAAAAGATCCGGTCGTCGCCGCTAGCGCCAGCTACCACATCGTTGCCGCTGCCTGACAACATATTATCGTTGCCGTCACCGCCGCCGATACTGTCAATTCCGCCGCCGGAAATAACCAGGTCGTTGCCACCGCCACCGGCGACGACATCAGCGCCCGCAAAAGTCAGGATAATATCGTTGCCTTCGCTGCCGTTCAACCTGTTGGCGCCGCTGATGCCGATAACGGTTGAGCCACCGCCACCATTACCACCTGGCAGTGAACTTGCTGGTGTTGTTGTTGGATTCGTTACCTGTGTCATTTACACTCCTCCTAAAAGATCTATCATTTTTCTACAATACACTTTTCCCTCCAAAGGGATTCAATAAATGAAACCGGACATCGGTTGAGACCCTAATTGACCCGGCTGCTATAAGCTGTCATGTAATTTAAATTGTCAGCAGCGAGCCTCGGAGCGCGAGTTGAATCCTGTATTCGTTGAGCAGCAAATCTCGGTTGTTTCCTGCTTTTGACTCTCGACTCCACCACTGCCTCCTCTAACACGAAAATATTCCACTTAAACGTTTGCGAGTTTACCATAATGACCGTCGGTGTGGCTAGTCATTATTAAAACAATACCCGGAAGATACACAGAGACCATTTTTAATGGGAGTATGCTCTCCAGATGGAGAACTTGCACCGGGCCCGCGGGCACTGTCATCGCCGGAGAGTTCGATCGCCCGCAATGGGGCTGGAACTGAGCTGCGATTTCTTTTAAGTACACTGTTGTTGACCTGACTTTTGATTTTCCCCAATAGTTCCCCAGAAATCAAAATTTTTTAGCTGGCTTTTAAAGCAAGCCCTCGCACGCTGGAGGCCGCATTCAATCAAAAGTGCCTCCCTACACAGTCCCGGACGGACTTTCGAGCCTCATCACCTTGATGTTTCCCGCCAAATCAGTCACGCTCAATGTAGGATTTTGGCTAAAAAACCCCTTTTTTAAACCACACTCCGTCATTTCAACCATGAGCCGCATCCATCCGCACAATCTGACAATGTAGCGATCTTCTTTTGGTGAAGTTGGGATGAACGGTGGGCCGGTAGATTTGTGAGGGTACTGTCACTATATTTTAGATTTTAGATTTTAGATTTTAGATTTAGTCCACAGATGAATCAGGGAACTGGAACTAGGATATAAAATTTTGGGCTGCTGGCGACTCCTGCTCCAGTTATGGGTTGGCGCAATTGTAGTTATGGATAATTTACCTGTTTATAATGCCGAAGCCGTCAATTTTTTGATGGTATCTATCGGAGCCAAGGTCAAATTCTTACCTCCATACTCGCCGGATTTATCTCCCATCTAGTTGTACTGGGCAAAAATCAAAGCGATTTTCCCTTGTGAAGCATATAGCAATCCTAAATGATTCAGATAAATTTGTAGGGTAGTGCCAAGAGTGCCTACCGGGAGCATCTCAGTTTTGCATTTACAGTGCGAGCGTCCCCGCTCGCGTATTGTACAATACGCGAGCGGGGACGCTCGCACTACAATAAAAAAATGCTTTTTACAAAACTGAGATGCTCCTTGCCTACCCCCTATCTATCGGGCAACCACGGGGAGTAGGGGTCGGATTGCCCCTACAATAATTATGCAAATGATTTAGGATTGCTATATCTACGTTCAAATCTTCTGGATGAAGCGATTACTAATGCTCTTACTGATGAACTGATGAAAATGCTTGGCCATCCTTTCATCACTCTGGCCTCTTTTGAGAACAAAGTTAAATAGTTAATTTTTGTGGTACATTCGATCGCTAATACCTCTGAGTGAAACTATTTACTTTTTAGCCAATAGTTTTTTACTAATTGTTGTTAACTTCGAGATGAGCGTTAACGATTAGCAAATTACCCGAAATTTGGTTCGGTCTTCATTCAGAGAAAATCTCTACTATTTATTCATAGCGGTGTGCTTCAAGTTGCGCTGGTGACGCGTTGTAATTGCTCTGGCTATCGTACCTGTAGATTTGAGCGTCACTCTCGAAAATATAATTGATGGAAGTAGCTGCATAGTAGCTCAACGCGAGCAGCGACAAGAGATTAAGAACTCTATAAATTGGTTTCTCAGATACTTCGTTCATTTGGACTCCTACTTTTTATGAAATAACGAATTTGGATACCGTGACGGCGCTTTTTTTTAGAAGTTCCCAAACATCTCGAACCTCTAAAAATTTAGCTGGCTCCTGTTATACACTCCTGATGCCCGATCGCCCAAAATAAGTCGTACTTGAGATTTGAAACAGTTTTTGTTGCCTATTTCATATTGCAGTCTCTGCCTTGAATTGTGTATCTAACTGCGGTAAGAGTTAGGCATTTTGCGCGCAAACGAACTCTACAATTTCCGGTTGAGAGCTGCTACGATTAGAACAAAGGGAGCTGGAAAAGCTTAAAGGGCAAAGAGCCTAGCTGTTTTTCCACGCCTAGGCAGGATTTTCCCACCTTCGATTAATGGTACGCAGTGGCCGGAGGTAATGAAAATTCTTAAGTTGGTCAGCCGCAGGCGAAAATATGTCTGAAGTTATATTTTTGCAAGCAACAGGCTATGTTTAATTACATATTAATTTTGAGCTTGGTTGAGGTGGCAGATAATTTTTGAGTAAAAAAATGTTGTGGTCGCTGTCCGATAATTTCGCTCTGACAGTTTTGCCTAAACAATTTTGACAATCAAGCATCCAGGATACCCGCCACGTGATTCATTCCTTCGGAGACTCAGGAGGGAGAAATAAAAAACCTGTATCCGATAAAGGAGCCCCCGAATTTATCTCGCGCAAGTCAATGCTTCAATTCTTTAATCTTTAATCTTTAATCTTTAATCTTTAATCGATTGACTGAGCCACACCATTAAATCGCGGTGTGACAGAAGAAAATTAGGCATCAGTCGATTGGAGACTTCGGCGTGAGACGTTGGCGAGGGCTGAGTCTATCTCGCTTAGTTGAACGATTTGAGAGTTGAGATTTATTCCACAGAGTCCTCGGAGAGCTTGAAGAAAAGCCTAAAATTTTGCGCTGCAGCCGACTCCTGTCGGAAACTTGTAGCCGTTTTTGGGCGGGTCAATCGATTTTAGATTTTAGATTTTAGATTAAAGAATTGAAGCATTGACTTGCGCGAGATAAATACGTTCGGCAAGTTTCATCGGATACAGGTTTTTTATTTCACCGGTCCTGAGTCTGCTTTCGGAATGAATCCGGAGGCTTGTATCCTGGATGCTTTCGTTCAAAAAGCAGAAGGCAGAATTTGATAGCGGTAAAAAAATACTGTTTTAGGATTCAGAATTTTTATTGGATTCTACCTTCTAGCTGCATTTTTTTACAATTAAACAAAGTAAATTACTCGCTGCCAGGAGCGATGCACGCCGAATAATTTAGGACGAGATAAGCGACTGTGTTGAAGCCAGTTACTTCCACAATTTATTATAATTATCGATCGCCTTGAGCTGTTTTTACAACAGACTTTGTGCTGGTAATTTGCACAAGGGATAGGGGCAGAACAACAGGCCAACACAGAGGGCCGATTATTAAGGCTATCCAAGATATCATGTCTTTTTTAGATGTCGCAGTATCATTCCAAAAACTTTTGAACCAAACAAGAAAAACGATTAAGGCAATAGAAAAGTAGCTAATCATTATCATTTTTTGACCTCCCTGTCTATAGATGGGATAGAAGTATTTATAATTATTGTATCTCAGGGTGTGGCTCGCCGATCGCAACTTTATGCCCTGAGCTGCAAGCTGCAAGTGTCTAAAACCCAAAGTTTCACAGCTATCCAAGTCCATAGCCTGCGATGTTGAGCGGACTTACTCCCGCTGCGCGGCGGTCTTGGGAACTCAAAGCCTTGCGTTCAGAGCTTTTAGAGGTTGGGTTAAACCTTGAGGCTACCACCCCAATCATAGCTTATGCGATCGAGGTCTTGGGTTTTCTGTGATTTAAATCACGTATACTCGCAGACCTCGGTCACAAATCGAGCCAATAACGATCGCACAGCTTACCCGACTGCAATCACCCTACTCTTTTCTCAAATGCTCGATATTATAATAGTCGAGTTCAACGAGATTTCATGCAAGCTCTGACTTTAAAATCCGATCGCGCGATCGCTGAACTGTTCTATCAAGTCACCCATTCAGGCAATCTGACTCGCACTGAAAGCCACGGATTGCGCGAACTCTGCCAAAGCGCTCTCAGCGAAGACGCCAGAGATGCAGTCAACCGCCTGCTGCACGCCATCCGCCGCGGATGGGTCAGGATTTCCGATTAGTCCCCTCACACAAGAAGTTGAGATGAGTATTTCTACTTTCTCTCCTGTCAAGCTTGGCCAACAATAAGATTTTCGTCAGTAGGTCGCTGCATTAACCCTCTCCAAAAAAATTGTACTGCGATCGAAAAACTCGAACCCGGTTTCTTGAAGAAGCCGGGATTTTTGATTTGAAGCAGTCAGGCGATTTTAGATTTTAGATTTTAGATGTTAGATTTTAGATGTTAGATTTTAGATTGACTTCACAGATGAATGTGGGAGCATGAACTAGAGCTTAAAATTTTGGGCCGATGGCCGCTCCTGTCGGAAACTTGTATCGGCTTTTGGGCGGGTTATTAAGTATATCCACGGAACAAAGACCACACCAAGAAACTAAGTAAATGTAGGTAAAAGCGGGTTTATAAAGACCGTAAAAGTTTTACGTAGAATTAAGCCAAGCGATTTAGGTAGCAGTCATTAGTAATCTATTAATAGATAAATATTCCGAAATTTGTCACAGTCTCTTGACAAAAACTAGAGATTTCGGAGTTACCAAAAGCGAGGAATCGGGACGGGGTTGGTGTTTCAAGTTGCGGGGCTATCCAGCACATATCCGATCCCCAAGTCCGGCTGACACAAATCACTCATCAAGAGCCAAGCGATCACATTTACTCCCGTAGTTGAATCACATAAAAATTGGGAAAATCAGTCAATACTGTCAAGAGTTAGTTCAAAAAAAAACACATGATGACCACCCAAACGCTTGTACCTCAATTTACTATTGCAGAGCTAGTCTTTCAGGTATATCACTCCGGTCTGCTGACTCCCACTCACCGAGAACAGCTCAAGACAGCCCTGTTAAATGACTGTCTTACCGAAGAAGATCAAACAGCCATCAACCGCTTGCTCCACGCCGTTCGCCGGGGCTGGCTGAAAGTTGTAGATTAAACTGGGTTCCAAATTTTTGGCCACTACTCTTTAAATGCACTGTCACTTGAAGGCAGAATTAAATCCCCTTAAAAAAATCAGGCATTAGCCTAAATGTAGGGTGCGCCACAAGCACCCTGCTGTTTTAGCTTCTATTTTGTCAGCTTATTTAGTCATAGATTGTGCCGTCAGGCATCATGGCCTCTCTCAGATTCGCTTCATTCAAATTTGTCCCGCGCAAAGAAGCTTGATGCAAGTTCGCTCCCCGGAGATTTGCTCCCTTAAGGGAAACTCCGCTCAAATCTGCTTGATGGAGATTTGCACAGCTCAAGTTAGCTCCGCTCAAATCTGCTCCCTTCAAATCAGCTTTTTCCAGATTTGCTTCCGTCAAATTTGCCCAACTCAGATTTGCTTGAGTTAGGTTAGCACGGCTGAGGTCAGCTTGTGTTAAGTTCGCGTCGGTTAAATTTGCTTTGCTCAGGTTGATTCCGCAAAGCTTTACTTCTGTCAAGTTTGCACCTTGCAAGTTAGCGTTAACTGCATAAACTTGAATCAAAATTGCCCCCTGAAGGTTGGCATCTCTAATGTCTGCACCCCTGAGACTCGCCCCCGTTAAATCGGCCCCGCTGAAGACGACACTCCGCAAGATGGCTCCGCTCAAGTTCGCTCCCACCGCCTCGCATTCGCCAAAATTAGCGGACATGAGGTTGGCTTGGGAGAGGTTGGCTTGACTGATATCTGCTTGATACAGATTAGCTCTGTACAGGGTGAGACCGATCGAATTTGCACCCTTTAAACTAGCTTGACTCAGGTCAATATCGCGCAAATTGGTCCTTGACATATTGGCACCGCTCAGGTCTACTTTGTGAAAAACCCGTTCTCCGGCTGCATACCGTCTGAGAAGTTCCTCTGCATCCATGTCATTTCCCCCAAAATAATTAATAATACCTTTGATATTTCAATAATATTAGGCATGAGCGACCTTTACGTTTCTTGGTCTGAATACCATCGAAAAATTGAGGATTTGGCTGTAAAAATTGATAAATCTCAGTGGAAATTCGATCGAATTGTCTGTCTGGCGAGGGGAGGGCTGCGGGTTGGGGATACTCTGTCGCGGATTTTCGACAAACCTCTGGCGATTTTAGCGGCCTCGTCCTATGGTGGGGCCGAGGGAAATGTCCGGGGTGCGATCGAGTTTGCCCGCGATTTGACAATGGTGGGCGATAATTTGGGCAGCCGCATTCTCCTGATTGACGATTTGGTGGATTCGGGAATTAGTTTAGAGCAAGGTATCGCTTGGCTGAAGAGTCGCTACGGCGAGGATATTCAGGAAATTCGGACTGCTGTACTCTGGTACAAGGCTTGTTCTGTTGCCAAACCCGATTATTATGTAGATTATTTGGCTGACAATCCTTGGATTCACCAACCTTTTGAAATGTACGAAAAGATGAGTGCCGCTGATTTGGCGGCGCAAGTTGGGAGTTAGTCAATAAAAAGCTAAAACCTGGCCAAGCTTTAATATGGTTTTGCCGATATTTTGCACTTTTTGGCATAGTCCGTCAGGGGTTGAAACCCCTATCTCATAGCTAAAGTCCTCTGAAAGAGGACTGGATATTTATCAAGGTTGGGCAGTCTGTTTCAACTCTGATATTGCACCATTCTCAGCAACAGGCTTTCTGGCCTGTTCCACAAAGAGTGAATTTTCTTGTGGAACAGGCCAGAAAGCCTGTTAAGCGAGAATGGTACAACATCTCAATTTCAACTGAGATGTTGCATCATTCTCAATAAGCCTTTTTTGGGCGGGCTAGAAGCCCAACCCCTACTCCCCACAAGAAAATTAATTCTTTGTGGAACAGGCATCTTGCCTGTTAAGCGAGAATTGTGCAACATCTCAATTTCAAGCAACTTTAGCTATGAGACGGGGAATTAATGCACTCCTAGGGCTTGTGGGTAAGTGCAAGTCGGCTGATACAATTAGCGAACCGAAAGAATCCGATCGCCCAATTCCATACTATCTGCCAAAACTTCCTGCCGCGCCCACCTATCCGCGGCCAAAATATCGTCTAAACCAGGGCTTTCACAGTTATCGGCTTGATGTTTGTCGCACGCCTTCTCAATCAGCTTCGGAATATCCAAAAACTGAATCTTCTCCTGCAAAAATAGCGCTACCGCCTGTTCGTTTGCCGCATTCAGCACCGCAGGCATCGAACCGCCCGCACGTCCCGCCGCATAAGCCAACTGCATACAAGGATACTTTTCGTGGTCGGGTTCTCGGAAAGTTAAATCCCCAGCTTTTACCAAATCCAGCCGTTCCCAATCTGTATGAATTCGTTCCGGCCAAGACAAAGCATAAAGCAGCGGCAATCGCATATCCGGCCAGCCCAATTGCGCCAAAACCGAGGTATCTTGCAGCTCAATTAACGAGTGAATTATGCTCTGGGGATGGATGACAATATCAATGTCGTCATAATCCATTCCGAATAAGTAATGAGCCTCGATGACTTCTAATCCTTTATTCATCAAAGTAGCAGAATCGATCGTAATTTTCTGCCCCATAGACCAATTCGGATGTTTTAAAGCATCGGCTACGGTTACTCCTGCTAATTTGTCGATCGGCAAATCTCGAAAAGACCCCCCCGAAGCGGTGAGAATAATTCGCCGCAACCCGCCAACCATAACACCTTGCAGGCACTGAAAAATTGCTGAATGTTCCGAGTCAGCCGGCAATATTTTAACGCCGTATTTTTCGATCAAGGGGTTGACAACGGGGCCCCCTGCGATTAATGTTTCTTTATTGGCTAAGGCAATATCTTTGCCTGCTTTGATAGCCGCAATTGTTGGCAGCAAACCGGCACAGCCAACTATGCCGGTGACGACGGCTTGAGCGTCGCCGTATTGGGCAACTTCGACAACGCCTGACTCGCCAGCAAGTAAAATAGGTTGAGGGTCGATGTCTGCGATCGCCTCCTTCAATTCCTGTAATTTATCTTCGTCGCAAACCGCGACAATTTCCGGTCTAAACTGGCGAATTTGCTGGGCCAGCAACGTTACATTTCGTCCGGCGGTTAACCCCACAATCCGAAATTGATCGGGGTATTGAGCTACAATATCCAGAGTTTGAGTGCCGATGGAGCCTGTGGAGCCGAGAAGAGTTATTGCTTTCACAATTTTTTAAGGTTTTGTGGATTATTCTAATATTACGATTGCGGGGATAAAAATTAGTGGTTAACTATTGCGTGGAAAGCACATTCGATGGAATCATATTTTGAGTGGTCAGTTAGTGCCAGATTTCATGCAAAATAGGGAAAATTTTGCTGATGACCGTGAGGACATCAGTGTCTCGATCGCCGACAATAGAGAGGAAGGTCGATCGCAGCTACCGTCGAGTTTGGTTGTGGCGATCGCTACTGCGACGACAATTTTCTTTTTGTGTAGCAGTTTACGGCACGCTTTATTCCAATCAACTGCTTTCGATTTGGGAATTTTTGACCAAGCAATTTACTTGATCGGCCAAAACCAAACGCCTTTTTCTTCTTTAATGGGGATTCATATTTTGGGCGATCGCGCAGCGGTAATCTATTATCCGCTAGCTTGGCTGTACAAAATTTCCCCGGATGTGCATTGGCTGCTGTTGGTACAAGCAGTTGCATTATCCCTTGGCGCTTGGCCTACCTGGAGTTTAGCGCGTTTGGCAGGTTTAAATCAAGAACAATCCCGTGCGATCGCATTGATTTATTTGCTCTATCCGGTGGTATTTAACATCAATTTATTTGATTTTCACCCGGAAGTAATCGCTTTACCCGCACTTTTGGCAGCAATTTTGGCGGCGCGTTTAAATAAAATTGTGTGGTTTTGTACCGCTATTCTGTTAGTTCTCAGTTGCAAGGCGGTTTTGTCCATAACCGTTGCTGCTATGGGTTTCTGGCTGTTTTTTTGCGAAAAAAAGCAACGGTACGGGGCGATCGCACTTTTGCTAGGTGCAGCTTGGTTTTTGATAGCTTCCCAGAAAATCATCCCCTTCTTTAGCGGTAGCGAAGTCGCTGGAGTCGGGCGCTACGGCTATTTAGGGAAATCGGTACTAGAAATTATCATCAATCTCATATTAAAACCACAGTTAGTATTAGGAAAAATCCTTTCCTTTGATACATTCAAATATTTATTTCTCCTCACCTTACCTGTGATTTGGCTGCTATTGCCATTTTCTGGGAAACTACGCCTACAATATTTAACAGCACTAATTCCTGCCCTCCCTACCCTGCCGATCAATATCCTCTCTGACTTGCCATTTCAACGCAGCTTAGCCTATCAGTATTCATTGCCTGTAATTCCCTTTTTATTTTTAGCAGTAATCGCGAAGGAAGAAACAAGAAAGAGGGAAGAAATACAAGGCAAAAAGGAAGAGGATAAAGCAAATAAGCAACATTTTTTAACATGGGTCAATCTGCAACAATTTAAAAATTTCCGAATATCTCAACTTGGGCGGGGAATTCAATTGCCGAGAACCATGATAATTTGGTCGTTAATAATTTTCCTATTTCTGGGCGAATATAAAGATTTTTATCTGTACCTAAATAGACTAGATACCTGGCAAGCTACACGCGAAGCAGTCGCACAAGTTCAACCTCAAAGCAGTATTTTAACAGATAATAGACTTGCCCCTCACTTTGCCCACCGCCCAATAGTAAAATTGCTTTCACAAATTTCGCCTCAAACAAATTTAGCTGAATTTCAATACATATTATTAAACCTGGGCCATCCCTGGCCTGATACTGAAAAAATTGGTGATACCTTAGCAAATCAACTTAAAAAATCTCCCGATTTTCACTTAAATTATCAAAAAAACCAAGTTCTGCTATTTAAACGAATCGCTGATTAAACCAATAAAATGCTAACTTTAAAATCCCTAAAATCTCATCCAGTATTTTTAATGATTGTCGTGACAACCATAGTCTTATTTACCGCCAGCAGCGCGCGGCACGCTTTGTTTCAGTCAACTGTATTCGACTTAGCAATTTTTGACCAAGCAATTTATTTAATCTCCCAAAATCAAACGCCATTTTCCTCTTTAATGGCCATAAATATTTGGGGCGATCACGCCTCTTTTATTTTCTATCCACTAGCTTTACTTTACAAAATATATCCCGATGTTCACTGGCTTTTTTTAGTGCAAGCTGTTTCCCTAGCTTTAGGTGCTTGGCCGAGTTGGAGTTTGGCACGTCAAGCCGGATTAAATAATAGCATATCTTGGGCGATCGCCTGTATTTACCTCCTGTATCCATTAGTATTTAATGTCAATCTCTTCGACTTCCACCCAGAAGTAATTGCTTTACCAGCACTGCTAGCAGCAATCTTAGCCGCGAGGCTGAATAAAACCTTGTGGTTTTGTGCTGCTCTTGTATTAGTTTTGATCTGCAAAGCCGTGCTATCTTTAACTGTGGCTGCGATGGGTTTGTGGCTGTTGTGTTTTGACAAAAAACGCAATTGTGGACTCATAGCTCTATTTCTAGGCGCGGGTTGGTTCCTGGTAGCTACTCAGGCAGTTATACCGTATTTTAATCAGGGAAGAGAACACGCGGGAATCGCGAGGTATCAATATTTGGGAAACTCGGTTTTGGAAATTGCTATTAATTTAATACTAAAACCACATCTAGTTTTAGAGCGTTTGTTTTCTCTAGAGACTTTTGAATATTTAGCCTTATTGCTATTACCAGTAATTTGGTGGCTGTCCCCGCGTCATCTGTCATCTTTAATTAGTGCTGTGCCGATGTTGGCGATGAATATTCTTTCCGATAGGCCCGCTCAGCGGGATTTAGTTCATCAATATTCTGTGCCGATATTGCCGTTTTTGTTGGTTGCCGTAATTTCCAGTTTAGCAGCTAGCAATCAGCAAAAGGGAAAGACAATATTTGATAGATTGCCACTTCCTAATTATCCATTGCCTAGAGTCATTGTAATTTGGTCGTTGATTGCTTTCTTAGCTTTAGCGAAATACGGCTATTTTTGGACTATTTATTTAAATGGGCTCGACACTTTGCCCGCTACCAAAGAGGCAATTTCTCTTGTTGAAACCAAAGGCAGTGTTTTAACAACTGCTCAGATTGCTCCGCACTTAGCGCACCGCCCTGTAGTAAAATTTACTGAGGCTCACGCGCCGCCTGCAAATCTCGCAGAATTTGATTATGTATTGCTGAATTTGCGCTATCCTGGCTGGATGAGCGATCGAGAATTTGTTAAAAACCTAGTAACTCAACTAAAAAACACCCCTCAATTTCAACTAAAATATCAGCGAGACGACATATATCTATTCACTAAAAGTCATTAGTCAGCAGTCAACAGTCAGCAGTCAACAGTCAACAGTCAACAGTCAACAAATTCGCACTAATCCTCCACTTTCAAAGCCCTTCTTGCCAACTTCACGTAAGTTTTCACAGTTTCATAAGGCATTTCCAAATCAGCAGCAATATCCAACAAAGATTCCCCCAATTCCCGGCGCGCCAAAATCGTCGCCCAAGTTTCAGCAATCTCAGCAGCGCGACTTCCGCCTTTACGCTTTCTGTGCGCCATAAACTTCTGTGTCAATTCATCTATTCGCGCGGCCAATACGCTTTGTATCGACACTTCGGGTAGCGCTTCAGTCAACCATTGCGATCGCGTTTGTCCCAATCCAAAAGTTGTTTTGTGGCCAGTGCCGCAATAAGGCGCTAACCGCCCCAAAGCATAAAATAATTGTACAAAATCAGGGCGATTGTGAGCCGATCGCCCTAGCCCAAATTCCACAGCCCCAGTGAACCCCGTTACCATGCCTTTTTTTCCCGCCGCTACCTTTTGCGACTCCAATTTGTGGCGGCTAATAATTGCATTTTCATCAATCCAATTCAAAAATTCTGCTTGGTCAAAATTTACCCCCGAAAAGTTATTCCAGCGGCGCAAATAGCTGTGAAAAACATTTTCGGGAACTGGCAAAGGGAAGTGATGGCCTTTGCTACGAAAGCTTGTAGGAGTGACAAAACTAAGTTTGATGGTTGGCGAAAATGGGGGTTCCGCTGTTAATAATTGCTGGTAAGTTGTGGGAGGAAAAGCAATATCCCAAGAGCGAATTAGCAGCGGAGCATTTCGCAAATCTATCTCTTGGGGCAAATTTTGCAGCCACTGACTCAGCCACTGCACTACTGGCTTTGAAAGTCCTGTTACGTACCAGCGATAAATGCGATCGCCCAAAAGCTGAAATTCTTTGCCGCCGGGGAGCAAATCACCTTCCAATCCCGAAAGAGTAAAGGCTTTTTCTGACTGTTCATCGTGCAAAAGTTGCGATAAATCCGGGTCAGTTTGCTGTACTTGACCTAAAAACCAAGCGTGCAAACCTATAGCATACTGCGCGTACAGATAGCTAGCAGCGGCGGGAGTCAATTCAAACACTAATCCGACTAACTCGGTGTCAGCCGGCCAAATCAGCCCAGACGGAGGAGATTTTTTGCTGTGGGTGCGGTTCGGGGAAGTTGCCATCAGATGCCGTGCCTATAGCCGTCACAGAAAGAGCGCCGTGCTATCTTATCCGATTTTTATCCCCTTTGGGGGATGATTGTTGAGGGCGATCGATCGCCCAAATCTTTTGGCAGCTCCAAAAACCCGCCCTGCTGCAAGTTTCCCGCACCCTCCGGGATAGACAAAAACCACTAAAAAACCAACAACCTAAAACTCAATCTTTGTCAAGGTTTTCCTCCTTGTAAGTAAACAGAAATATACAAGTGTTTAAAATCACATTCTGCGCTACAATTGTCAAAAGCTCGTAGCATCCTCAACTCCGATCCTAAACTGTCAGGAACGAGCGGGCTAAAGCCACTGAGCTTGTAAGAAATTACAAGCTATTCTGACCAGCCTAAGTCTTAACTGACTACGTTCTTTGAGTCACGACACCGGCGAATGCGAAGCTAGTTTTCCGCTCTGTCATCTGCAATTAAACAGTCTTAAAGTCACTGAGACAGTGTTGCAGGTCTAAAAAGCTCTTATAACCTTGGCGAAGCTAACATTACCCGAAAGGGACTCGGAGACAACCATATCTCCATAGAGGGGCAACCATACCCCTCTAACCCTCGCCGGAGGGGATTCAAGGCGATTGAAATCGCCGTGTCGTTTTCCTCTCAGGGCTGAAGCCACTGAGTTTCCCACTTACCGAGTATTTTTTATGAACACAACAGAAAAATCTAAACTCTCCAACGAAAAAACTTTGGAGGCGATGAAGAATTTCTCCGAAACCTACGCCAAGCGCACGGGAACTTTCTTTTGTTCTGAACCTTCCGTCACTGCTGTCGTGATAGAAGGACTAGCAAAACACAAGGATGAACTAGGTGCTCCCCTATGCCCTTGTCGCCATTACGAAGATAAAGAAGCCGAAGTAAAAGCCGCCTACTGGAACTGTCCCTGCATTCCCATGCGCGAGCGCAAAGAGTGTCACTGTATGTTATTTCTGACGCCAGATAACGATTTCGCGGGAACTACTCAGGAAATAGGAATGGATCAGATTCAAGCTGTCAGAGACACTATGTAATCGGTTAAGTAGGCGGTCGTGAAAGGGCAGTAGTTTTGAAAAGAGGTCGTTAGTTTTCCTATTTTTAAGACTTAGCTATTTAACAAAAATCGATCGCCGCCTACTCAAACACACATCCGCCATCGAAAATCCCCAATCCCCAATCGAATGACAGAGGAAATGCCGATCGAGTTTTGGCAAGGTATCGAACAGTTTAACAGCCAAGACTTTTATGCTTGTCACGATATTTTAGAGGCTTTGTGGATGGAAGCCGGCGAGCCGGAAAAAAGGTTCTATCAGGGAATATTGCAAATTGCGGTCGCGCTTTATCACTTAGGAAATCACAACTGGCGTGGTGCAGTAATATTGCTGGGAGAAGGAATAAATCGGCTCAGTTATTATCAGCCCAGTTATGCTGGAATTGCCGTTGAAGACTTGCTCGGACAGAGTGCTAAACTTTTGAGCGCTTTGCAACAAGCAGGGCCGGAAAAAGTCGCTGAATTTGTACCGTTGTTAACAGGAACAGAAGTTGCCGGCTTGCAATTGCCGCGAATTGTCAAAGTACCGAAAAGTTAAATAAAAGTTAAATAAATGTTTGTATTAGGGTGTGCAGTAGACTTTGCCTCTACACAGAGGAGGGCTGGCTTTGTTGCCCGCTGCACAAGCAGATTGATTGGCTGTGGAACGAGCATCTTGCCCGTTCCCGGTTAAGACAGTTCCAGCCACTGAGCAAAACAGCCAATAAAATTCGCGGTTGTCTTGCTAGGATAATTGGTTGAGACTTTCGGGTCAATCGATCGACCTCACGAAAATCTTTCTGACCGTTAAGATAAAATATCTAACTGGAGATAATGCCCTTCAGCAATTTCACAAATATTGAGGCTCCAAGTTTATGATGCTCTCCGCTAAACTACTTAATTCGCGAATATTCAAAGGATTATCGCTGCTGTTGCCCCTGACTCTGGCAGGCGCGATCGCCTCTCCCACCTATTCGCAAGCCAACGCGCCCCGCACCCTCAGCGTGCGATCGGACATTCAAGAAGCCGACTCCAAAACCGGCATCGTGACAGCCCGCGGCAACGTCCAAATCAACTATCCAGCCCGCCAAATACAAGCAACTGCGGCTCAAGCTCAATACTTCAGCCGTGAGCGCCGGATCATTCTCAGCGGAGATGTTTACGTCTTGCAGCAGGGCAACAGCCTGCGCGGCGAAACCATAACATACCTCATCGACGAAGGGCGGTTTATTGCCCTGCCAGACAACCCAGGACAGGTAGAATCTGTTTATCTGGTTGCCCCCGAACAAGATGCGGCAGCCCAAAATACATTGGGCTCCCCACGTCCAACTACAGCCCCCCGGTAACAGTGGCTCGCAGCAGCGAAATTTCGCCTCAGCCAAAACATACTACTTGGGATAGATGCGAAATTTCGTCTTTATAAAACTCACAAACTTGAAAAGGTAAAATTTAAATTAGAGACTCGATCGCACAAAGCTGCAGTCTGAAATTGAGCTTGTAGAGGTTGCCGGGAGCGAAAATGAAAATTGTACTCGAAAATATTCACAAATCCTACGGAAAACGCAATGTAGTCAGTCGCGTCAACCTGTCAGTAGCCCAAGGAGAAATCGTAGGACTGCTCGGCCCCAACGGTGCCGGCAAAACCACCACATTTTACATAGCAACCGGATTAGAAAAACCCAATCAAGGCACCGTTTGGCTAAACGATTTAGACATCACTAAATTGGCGATGCACCAGCGAGCACATTTGGGAATTGGCTATCTCGCTCAAGAAGCAAGCATTTTCCGAAACATGAGCGTGCGGGACAACATTTTGTTAGTTTTAGAACAAACTCAAGTGCCGCGCTGGGAATGGCGCGAGCGAGTCGATTTCCTATTGCAAGAATTTCGCTTAGAAAAAATAGCATCTAGTTTGGGAATTCAAATATCGGGGGGAGAAAGGCGGCGGACTGAACTAGCCAGAGCATTAGCCGCAGGGCGAGACGGGCCCATGTTCCTATTTTTAGACGAACCGTTTGCAGGCGTCGATCCGATCGCCGTAGACGAAATTCAAACCATTATTGCTAAACTGCGCGATCGTAAAATCGGCATCCTCATCACCGATCACAACGTCCGAGAAACCCTCGAAATTACCGATCGAGCCTACATCATGCGAGACGGCCAAATTTTAGCCTCCGGGGCTGAAGAAGAACTCTACAGCAACCCTTTAGTGCGACAGTATTACTTGGGCGACAACTTCGTGCGATAGTCTTTTGAAGGCATTCGGCAAACGGCAGAATTTTAGATTTTAGATTTTAGATTGAGGAGCAATCTGCGAGAACGCGCCACTATGAAAATAGCAATATCCAATTCTTTCAATCCCATCAACTGGCTGCCGAGAATTTCAGTAATGGACTGGTACATTACCAAAGAACTAATCGGCCCATTTTTATTTGGCGTCGGACTCTTTACATCCGTCGCCGTCACAGTTGGAGCTTTATTTGAATTAGTCCGCAGAGTAGCAGAATCCGGCCTCCCCTACGGCGCAGCAATAGAAATTTTTCTCCTGCAAATTCCCTACTTCGTAGTATTGGCTTTCCCCATGTCAATGCTGCTAGCAACCTTAATGGCTTACAGCCGAATGTCCAGCGACAGCGAACTCATCGCCCTCCGCAGTTGCGGAGTCAGCGTTTACCGATTGATACTGCCTGCTGTGATAATGAGTTTAATTGTTGCAGGATTAACCTTTGGTTTGCAAGAGTTAGTTGTACCCGCCGCCAGCTACAGAGCAACTCTGACTTTAGACAGAGCCCTGAAGCGAGAAAAACCGATATTTCAAGATAGAAATATTATCTACACAGAATTTCGCAAACC
Organism: Microcoleus sp. D3_18a_C4; assembly: GCF_036702415.1. Lineage (NCBI taxonomy): Bacteria > Bacillati > Cyanobacteriota > Cyanophyceae > Oscillatoriales > Microcoleaceae > Microcoleus > Microcoleus sp. D3_18a_C4. The sequence continues at coordinate 41,953 of NZ_JAUBTI010000002.1, forward strand.
AGAACAAGGCGGCGACGAAATCCTCGCCCGCTTTTTTTATGCAGAACAGTTTGACGGCCAGCGAATGAAAGGTTTAACAATTATCGATCGCTCCACCCCAGGCCTCAATCAAATCGTTTCTTCAGAATCAGCTACTTGGAATCCCTCAGAAAATACCTGGGATTTTTTCAATGGAACCGCTTATATAGTTGCTCCTGACGGCTCTTACCGCAATATAGTTAGATTTCAACACCAGCAGTTGCAACTCCCCCGCACGCCCTTAGATTTAGCTGCGAGAGCGCGGGATTTCAAGGAAATGAACATTGCCCAAGCTTTAGAGCGTTTGGATATCCTTAAAAACAGTGGCGACGAACCGCAAATTCGCAAATTAAAGGTGCGAATTCAAGAAAAATATGCTTTTCCTTTCGTGTGCATGGTATTTGGTGTAGTGGGAGCAGCTTTGGGAACTCAACCGCGCCGCTCCGGCCGAGGAACGAGTTTTGGTATTAGCGTAGTTGTGATTTTTACTTACTACGTATTTTCTTTCATCACCAGTTCTATGGGCGTGAAAGCTGTTTTGACTCCGATTCTGTCGGCTTGGCTGCCGATCGTGTTTGGCTTGGGAATCGGGGGATTGTTGTTGGTGCGGGCCGCCGCTAGGTAAGTTTTACCGGGAGCATCTCATCTTTGTAAAAATACTTCTTCTGGCTCCTTCCTTCTTCCTCTTTCCTTCTGCCTCCTGCCTCCTGCCTTCTGCCTCAAAACTCCAATTTCTAGCTGGGCTGCTTTTATTGAGATGCTCCCGTTTTACCGCTAACATTGGGAATGGCTAATTCGGAACTTGTACTGTAATTCGACCGCCTTCGGCTCCTTTGCCTTCGACGACGCTGAGTAGAACCGAAGTCGAAGGCCAGGAACCGCATAGCCTAAGTATTGGGAATTGATAATATCGTTTTCGTGGCCGAACTTCCTTCATTTAAGGATTAGAAAAAGTATTGATTTCGCCGCCGCCAATGTAGCGTCCCGGAGCCAGAGAGCGGGGTGTAGCAAAAGTTTGAGGTTGAATGGGCTCCACGCCCTGATTTGTGTTTTGGGGAACAACTCCAAAGTTAGGCTGCTGCGGCAAGTTAAGCTGACTCGGTGGAGGTGTTTGAAATTGAGAATTCGCTGAATTGGGAGAGAATTGAGGGCTAATTATCTTGCTTCCCCCAATCCCATTTGGAAAGGGAGATGAACCGACATTGGGAAGTAAAGGTGTTGGCGAAGGTATGGCTACTGGAAGTGCCACAGGTTGAACTTCAGGTGCGAAGCCTGAGCCCGATAAATTAGTTTGGTAGGGATTTTTCGGCAAAGCCACCGGTGCAGCCCCTGCATTAATTTCGGGGAGGTTCGGCACTCTGGAATTTAACCCAGCCAATGATTCAGCGACTGTAGCTGTCGGTTTTAAGAATTCTTGAGATTCCTTGCTCACAGTATTTGTCGGAGCCACCAGTGGGGGAAGTGCTGTGGGAACATTCACAGGATTTGCTCCACCTTGAGCTGTAGCGGTCGTTGGGAGCAAATTTGTCGCATTTACAGCAGCCGGATCGGAAGCGGGTCGATCGAGCAATGTAGCCTCGTCTGCAGTTTTCTCACCTGAAGCCACCGTTGCCGAAGGGTTAGCAACGACGTATTTTTTCATAGCTGCTTGCAGCGGACTCAAAGGCAAAGAATTTTCGTTTTGTTTATCTGAATTAGCATCACTCGACGCCTGCGATAAAGTTGCTGTCGCTGTGCCCCCAGACTCAGGCTCGATCGTTTTTATCCCGGAAGTCAGTCTCCCACTGCCCGATAAACTCAACGCGGATGTTGCGTTTGAACTTGGCAAGCTGGAATTTGGGGGGTTATTGTTTCCGGCCTCGACAGCAGGAGTTGCTAAATTTGGCAATGGTACAAATCCGCTGCTTCCTACCCGCTTGGGGGCTGAAGAGGGCGGAGGAGTTTCTAAGTCCCGATCTCGAAGTTCCTCGAATAAACCTTGGCTTTTTACTACTGATGAATTTAACAAGTTCAGTTCAGAAGCAGTAGAGCCATTTAACTGATTGACTAGCACTGGTAAGCTGTCGATTTCCGCCGCAATGGCGCTATCTTCGGCAGACAGCCCCGGCAGCGAACCTGAATTGTTTGAGGCTGCTTCTTCTTCGCCATCTATGCTCAACCTTTCTGGATTTACAGATACCTCCCAGATAAATAACCCCCCGGCACAGAGCACGGCTAACGGAGCCCAAACCGCCGGTTGCGTCCAGTGGCGCAACCGCGCTATTAGATAGCGGACAGATGTAGGAAATCGCTTAAAACTTGACATAGTTTTGCTTCCATCCGAGCGTGCGGATTTAAAACTATTTTTCCTAGTCTACCACATCAATCTTGATTATTTTTGCAAGGCCGGGGTAAGTGCGATCGGGCTCATCTCGGTTTGGCTTTTACGGTCGGTGTGCGATCGTCCGGCTGGCTATATTTATAGACTTTGCTGTGCGGGACGGATCGGAGTCCCAAAAAACGCTTTTTACTTTCTGCCCAGATGCTCCGAGTACGATCGAACTTTTGATTGAAAGTTGTGACAGCTCAATGCAACAGGTGAAAATCCATAAAGCACTGGTAGGAATATGTCTTGCTTTCCTCCAATCAAGGGGCATAAGTTGACATCCACCCCGGCGTAAACGCACGGGGATTCCTAAGACTCACGACTTAGGTTTCTGCTTCCGTCCCTGACGGGGATTTCGCACCAGCCTTAACAGATTTACTCTGTTCGGGTCTTACAGTCGCTCCACAGACTGCCACGGCAAGCCCTGCCGCCAAAATGTTCTTTGCCGCGTTGATGTCTCGGTCATGGTGCGTCCCGCAATTAGGACAATTCCATTCCCGGATATTCAACGGCATCTTGTCAACGATGTGTCCGCAATTGCCACACCGTTTTGAACTCGGAAACCATCGGTCAATCTTAATTAAAGTACGGCCGTACCAATCGCACTTGTAATCTAGTTGTCTGACTAATTCCCCCCAACTTGCATCACTTATAGAAGCGGCAAGTTTGGGGTTTTTAACCATATTCTTCACAGCTAAGTCTTCTACGGCGATGGCGCAAGTTTTCACGCACCAACCGTGTTGTTAACTTGTGAAGATTATCTTTCCTTGCATCAGTAATTTCTTGATGCACTTTCGCTACTTTAAGCCGTGCTTTATGACGGTTGTTTGACCCTTTCTGTTTCCGGCTTAAAGCTTTCTGCGCTCTTCTAAGCTTGCGATATTTTGCCTTGAATCCTTTGGGATTGGCAATCTTTTCGCCAGTGCTTACAGTGAGCAAGCTTGTAACTCCCAGGTCGATACCGACTTGATTATCTGTTCTGGGTAATGATTCAATTTCAACATCTACCAGCAAAGAAACTGACCACCTGCCTGATGGTGCAAGCTTTACGCTTAAGGTTGATGGTGTTGCACCATCAGGTAGTGTCCGACTCCAGCGAATTGGTAACGCTTGTGTGCTTTTTGCTAGGTAGACTTGTCCATCTTTGAACTTAAATGCTGACTTGGTAAATTCTGCACTACCACCATTGCGTTTCTTTTTGAAGTTAGGATATTTTGCCCGCCCATCAAAAAAGTTGGTATAAGCCGTTTGTAGGTGACGCAAACACTGCTGTAACGGTACGCAACTAACCTCGTTGAGAAAATCTAGTTCTTCGGTTTTCTTCCATTCGGTTAACATTGAAGAAGTCTCAGCATAGCCTACCCGTTTCTGTTCTGCGTACCAAGCTTCCGTTCTTGTGGCTAAAGCACGGTTGTAGACCAAACGAACACAACCCAAAGTACGTCGCAACAAACTTTCTTGTTCCGGCGTTGGGTAGAATCGATAGCTGAAGGCTTTTAGTGTCATGCTGACCTTAAATAAGCTATTTCACAGACTAGCACGTCTTGTGTGAAACGGTATAACTTAACAAAAATTCATGTAAAGCCGTCCTTTTAGGACGGGGTTTGGGCCATCCGCTTCGCTCCGCCCATTTTTTTGATGATAAAATCTTATGGGATGCTGTGCCCGGCCTGCCGGGTCGGTCAGCCGCTCGACCTCAAACCAAAATGTCAAGGTAAAATTGGCAATTGCTGAGAACAACACCCAAGGAAAGAGAGAAAGGAAATTGATGAAAAAAATAGTAGAAGTATTAGCAAATCGGGAAGAATTAATAGATCGATCGCTCGGGATTGTCCTGTCAAAAATCCACTCCGCCATAGCAGAACGCGGAGTTTGTACGATCGCCGCAGCGGGCGGAAGCACACCGGAACCCCTCTACAGAGCGATCGCAGCCCAAGACCTGCCTTGGGACAAAATTCACGTCTTCTGGGGCGACGAACGCTACGTTCCCCCAGAACACCCAGACAGCAATCAAAAAATGGCGCGCCTCGCGTGGCTCGATCGAGTAAATATCCCCGCCAGCAACATCCACCCCATGCCCACAGGCGCCGGCGACCCCGCAGCCGACGCCTCGGCGCACCAAATCGAATTGCAGCAGTTCTTCAAAGTATCCGAGGGCGAGTTTCCTGCTTTCGACATCATTCTATTGGGCATAGGGGACGACGCCCACACAGCTTCTCTATTCCCAGGCACAGCAGCCTTACAAGTCCGCGACGCCCTAGTAACTGTCGGCAACAAAGACGGTCAACCCCGCATCACCTTTACAGTCCCCTTAATCAACCGCGCCCGGTGCGTCATCTTCATGGTCGCAGGAGCCAGCAAACAACCCGCCCTGGCTCAAATTTTTGCCCCCGCAGCCGACGAAATGACCTATCCAGCCAGACTCGTTCAACCAGAAGGCGAACTTTGGTGGCTGCTCGATGTGGCTGCTGGCTCCTCCGTAAAATAGCCGACAGAGCCGCCAGCGTGCCAACACAGTCAGCATTATCACTAACTCAATCTTGCCCATCACAGCTAACGTCACGGCGTCAGCTCAGTTGCTAGTATTAGAAGCAATATAAGAATTGTGGCGGTTAAAGTTAAAATTTGACCATATACACGACGAGTATTTTTATGAGGCTGATTTGAAAATCTGGCCGATAGCAAGGAGAAATCGATGATTGTCTGTCCCAATTGCAATCACCAGAACCCCGACGGGGCCAGCCAGTGTGAGGCTTGCTACACGCCTTTACCTGTTACCGCAAGTTGCTCGAACTGCGGTGCAGCAGTTCAGACAGATGCAGCATTTTGCGGTCAGTGTGGCTTTAACTTGCGTCCGGGTTCCATAGTTCCAGAAGTTGAGGTGACAGTAACGTCCCCCTCGCCTGTAGGCCCCACAGTGGTATCGTCACCGGCGCCCGATTTAGTGCCACCCGATCCCTTGATGGCAATGGAACCTCTAGTTACCCTGAATAAGGGGCTCAACTTGGAAAAAACTCCCGCCAGCCTTCCGACGATTCCCGATCCCCCCCCTTCGCCCTCGGTTCCTGTTACAACTGAATCGGTGGCAACACCAGTAAATATCTCTCCTCCGGTTCCGGGCCCACAGCCAGTAGGTGTAGCTAAAACTCAACTGCAACAGCAGTCGGCGCGCCTGCTACACGTTCAGACGAATACGCCGATCGAATTACCTCACAGTCTGTCTGTGGTTCACATAGGCAAGCCAAATGACTTAGTTCCGCCGGATATTGATGTTTCGGGATTTGCTAATTCTGAGATAGTTTCTCGGGTACACGCAAATCTCCGGGTGGAGGGAGATGCTTGCTACCTAGAAGATGTAGGCAGTTCCAACGGCACTTACGTCAACAATACTCCACTACCCAAGGGAAACCGCCACCGGTTGCGACCGGGAGACCGCATCTCTCTGGGCAAAGGAGACCTGGTTACGTTTTTATTTCAAATCTCTTAGATCGAGTTTGGATTGGGCGATCGAAAGTCTAAAATCTAAAATCGCATCTTGAGGCGCTCTACCAAAACTCAATTCTGCCAATGTGATTAAGCTGACCTTGCTACATCCACTCCAGTCTATACCCGTCCGCAGTTGGATCTTTGAAGACGAGCAGGTCGTCCGGATCGGGCGCTCGACGGAAAACCACGTCGTTCTTTTTAGCGCTGTGGTTTCTCGTCGCCACATCGAATTGCGGCGCAGCGGCATAACTTGGGAACTGATCAATTTAGGTACCAACGGCACTTACCTCGATGGTAAGCCGATCGCTAAGGTTCCCATTGTGGACGGTCTGATCGTTCACTTGGCTCGCTCAGGGCCGAAAATTCAAATCAACGTAGGCCCGAATCAGTCCTCAGTCCAGTTAGGACTTCTTAGCGTCAAGCCCAGGGAGGCTAAGGAAATTCACGCTCCCTCGGGCGGCGTGCACATTAGCACGATTCCTGTTCCCGACCAAAAAGAAGTTGGCACTTCCAGGGATGAGGAGGAGTTAACCCAGGCAGATAATAATCGCCATTATTCGGAAGAAGAATATTAAATCGGCTTCTTTGGACGATCGAGATTTTTCAAAGGCGGCACTCAGGAGTTTATTTATGAGTACATCACCACAAATTGTTAGGCGCAGCGAACTGCTCAACCGCCGCACCATCGACCGCAGAACGGCGGAAGAGGTCGGCAGGGTAGATCGGGTTTGGCTAGACGCTCACTCCCAGCGGGCGATCGGCTTTACTTGCAAGTCGGGACTTTTGGGCAGCAAAAAAACTTGGTTCGCTTGGGCGCAAGTAGATACGGTGGGGGAAAATGTTTTTGTCACCATTAACCCGGAACTGCCGGAACTTCATCAGCCGGAACAAGCTGTTTGTCCGATCGGGCTTGAGGTACTCACGGATGCTGGGAATCAGGCAGGTGCAGTGGTTGACTACCTATTTGATGTCCGCACGGGTTCAGTCACCCACTACCTATTTAAATCGAGCGGCTGGCGCGGTGTTTTAGACGACATTTACTTGTTACCTGTGGCAGCTATTTCGACCATTGGCAGCAAGCGGGCGATCGTCTCTGAAGCTGCTGTATCGGAACCCGTGCAGTACGCGGACGGACTGCACAAAAAAGTCGGTCTGGTAGCAGAGTTTTTACACGAAGATTTCGACAGAACTCTCAAAAATGTGGCAGGTGTGAAGCGGGGCGCTCAAAGTCTGGCGGAAAAATTCCAAGATAAAGCTCTAGAAGTCAGGGATGTAGCTCAAGAAAAAGTTGCAGAGTTGAAGCGGCAAAGGCAAGAATCTGTCCGACCAGAGCCGAAACCGGAGCCGCCTGAGTCAGATTTGAGCTGAAGTTTGGCCTTCCCCCTGGCCGGGGGACTAATTGCCGAGCGCATTTTGGGGCGGCGCGCGCGAGGAAGGTCGATCGGTATTTTGGCTATGAGAGAGTGATGCGTTGTCGCTCCAAATTCCAGTGCTGCTCAAAGCATTGTATTTTAAAGGTATCGCATCAATAAGGAAAATGTTAGCAACTCAAAAAGACCTATGCTGTTTGATACAACTCACATCTTGCACCATTCTCAAGAACAGGCAAGATGCCTGTTCCACAAAGAGTGAATTTTCTTGTGGAACAGGCATCTTGCCTGTTCCTAAACAAGTAATTGAGAATGGTGCAACATCTCAGATACACCCAACAAGTATTTTATCTAGAGACCCCAGGATTAATAATTGGTTAACTTCTTTCTTTATAAACAGCGAGACGTTGAGCAGTGACTGTCGCCCGATCGAGAACACGAATCAGCGCTGCAACCAGCGCGGGTCTGAGTTAAATTCTCTGGTTCGTCAGCCGGAAAAGGGTGATTTGGCCGATCGAATTGAGCGGCTCACCCATCGGCACAATCGCTCCCTCACCGACCAAATTAATCAAGCGGTTAAAACCGCTGTCCATCACTGGGAAGTTCACCCGATTAATAACATCGTGTTTGGTTGTTACCGACAACAGCAAAAATTTGCGCCTGCGCCAAAAGCTAACCATCAAAAGTTTGTTCAAATGCCTCAAGCAGCCAAAAGTTCGACTTTTAGGGTCGATAGACGGAATAGTTGCCCACTGACGACGGCTTTAAAAATCAAATTTTTTGCAGTTTTCTCCCAAAAAATCTCTCTAGAAGTATCCCCGTTTCTGTCTGGCGGTGGAGTGTCAAAACATCAGTGATTACCTTAACTCTTTTACATCCTATCCAGTCTGTCCCGGTTCAAAGTTGGTGTTTTGAATCAGAACCGGTGGTTCGCATCGGTCGATCGAACGACAATGATGTAATTATTTACAGCGCTGTAGTTTCCCGCCACCACGTAGAACTGTGGAATCACGCCCACGGCTGGGAAATTATTAATTTTGGGGCTAACGGCACTTATGTAAATGATAGACCGATCGCTCAGGTGTCAGTTGTGGACGGGATGACCATTCGCTTGGGCAATTCCGGGCCAAAAATCAGGATTCGGGTGGCCGCAACGAATCAACCGGGCAAAATAATCAAGCCACCGCAGCGCGAAGTCCGCCCAAAGGACGAAGTTTCAAAAGACAGGTCAACTCCTTTGCCGGGGGGGGTGGGAATAATCGAAGACGATGAACTTGGAGGGATCACTCAAATCGATCTTGACTGACCGGCAGCTATCTATCTATCGCTGTTGGCTAGTTCCCACAAAGCGACCGATGCCCAATTCGAGCGTCTAACTAATATTGTGGTCAGTCGCCTGATTGGTGCCTAAATATCCCTATACATTAATTAACAGCTTCTGCTTTGTAAAACTTATCTAAACTTGCCTAAACTCATTTTTAGACACAATTTCGAGTTCACTTCCTACGCTGTTGGGTAGACGGCTAATCCCAAGATAAGTAGGCTATCCCCCTCAAGCCGAGGGTTCCCAATTCACAATATTCAGGCTAGCATTCCAGTCGCGATCCAAAGATATGCCACAAGCAGGACAGTTAAAAGTCCGAATACTTAGTGGCATATCTTTTTTTGTACCACAATTGGAACAAGTTTTAGTGCTAGGAAACCATTGGTCTACCAACACTAAGTTAGCTCCATACATTTTGCACGCCATATCGAGTTGACGTTTGAACTCGTAAAATCCGAGGTCAGATATTGCCCCTGCCAACTTATGATTCGCCATCATGCCTTTTATATTCAAGTCTTCAATCTTAATTAGTTTAAATTTTTTGGCTAAATAAGTTGTCAACTTCTGAAGAAAATCTAAGCGAATGCGAGCTATCCGGGCGTGGAGTTGCCTAATCTTGTTGTAGGTCTTGCGCTGGTTTTGAGAACCCCGTACCTGTTTTGACGCCTGGCGCTGTAAAGTGGCAAGCTTGGTTTTCGCTTGCTTTAGCGGTTTTGGTGCATTAAAGACTTGCTGGTTAGACAGGGTTGCAAAACAGTTAACACCGACATCAATTCCTACAGAACTTTCAGGCTGCTGAACGGGTAAACGATCTGCATCAACGCAGAAGGAAACTTTCCCAGCGATTGCCTTCTTTTGAAACCGTAAAAGTTTGGGAGACGAAGCCACACTCTAATGGTTCAAAAAGTCGAAAAGTTCCCAGCGTAGGAATTTTAATAGTTTTCCCAGCGACTAGCAAAACTTTACCGCTAGATGAATCAACCGTAAAAGATTGGCCGCAGCGGCGACTGGCGAATCTCGGATGACCTGCTTTCCCGGAACGATACCGACTAAACGCATCTTTTAAGTCAATCAAAGCGTTTTGATAAACTCGACTAGATAACTGGTTCATCCAGTCGAATTCAGGCTTTTTCTTGACATGATTGGTGAGAACTTTCTTGACTTCGTTGAGTACCTTCGAGTCGGTAAATTTCCCCTCGCTGTACATTTGAGTCCGCAGGCTCAACCCGAAGTTGAAAACTACGCGCCGGAATCCTGCGTGTTTCGCCATCAAGGTCGCTTCTCTGTTATTTAGTTTTAGCGCTCGCTTGACAGCAAACATAAAACTTCCTCAAGGGTGATTAACTATGGACAAGTTCAGTAAACTATTTGGCACTTAAGTCTTGCTCTAGTAGGATTTCACCCTTCTAAAGATAAGATTGGGGGGAGAGCGATCGATCTTAGCTCACTTTCGCTGCTTGCCCAGCGGCGGTAATCTAAGAGCAACTGGTGCATCAACCGCTGTTTGACGCTCAGCAGTACGCTCTTGAGCAAAGCGTTCCCCGTTGCTTCTAAAATGGGTTTGGGCGTCAGCCAAAACGGCGGCGGTAATTCTACTTGCACTTCCAAATCCGCTTTTCCCTTCAAGTATGCTACCCCGCTGCTTTGGTGTACACAAAGCTTTCCTTTGAGATTGAGAGCAAAGCGATCGTTGATATAACCCACGCCCCGAATTTCGCAGGCGACGGACTCCAAATTGATTGTGCCATCCGACTGGGCCCACACCCTCATGTCTACTGTGGGTTGAATGCTCAGCATCATAAATTGTAACGGTCGCATTTTCAGGCGGAAACAGTCATCGTTTAGCTGTTGTGTGCGACTTCGATCGACAAGGGCGTTCACCAGTCGCCTCGGCTGGCGCAGATAATGTTGAATGGGAACCCGTTCCTCTGGTACGGCGAGCTCAACGGATTGGGAAGAATTAAAGCGGATATACATGAGAAAATATCAAAATATAGGATTCCTAAGCATATCTTAATAAAGTATCACCTTTTTTAAGGTGACATCAGTCGCGCACCCTTGTCGCGCACGCTTGTCGCTAACCCAGCAATGTCATCCGAGAAATCACTGATAAAACCTTTCGGGACATCGCTAATTTTTCATCATACTTCCTAGCTGATGAGAGTAAAGCAAACATTTGTAACCTAAAATTGCCTCTAAATGAAAATTTCGTTAGCGAAGCCCTCGAAGAGGATCGCACATCTCGGCCCTGTTGGTACAAATGCAGAAACAGCGGCTCTAGCTTATGTCAATTGGTTGAGCCTGAATACTAACTTGGAATGCACCCTGTGTCCTTATTCCACCATTTCTCAAGCGCTAGAGGCATCGGCCGTAGGGCAGGTTGACTATTCAGTGGTGCCCGTCGAAAATTCGATCGAAGGCAGCGTCACTGTCACATTAGATACACTGTGGCGACTCGATCAACTCCGCATTCAACACGCCTTAGTTTTGCCAATTTCCCACGCCCTAGTGTCTAATGCTAAAAATTTTAACGAGATTAAAAAAGTTTACTCTCACCCGCAAGCGCTAGCTCAGTGTCAGGTATGGTTGGGGCAGTTTATTCCCTCAGCTCAATTAATTCCGGCGAATTCTACCACGGAAGCATTGCAATATCTGGAAGATAGAAATGTAGCAGCGATATCTTCGCCAAGAGCTGCTGAACTTTACCATTTGCCAGTTTTAGCTCACCCCATTAATGATTATCCCGATAATTACACTCGATTTTGGGTACTCAGCAGGAGTTTGGGAGAAATCGCCAACGTAGAACCAGGGGATCACTCATCCCTTAAATCCATTACCCAATCTGCTTCTAAGTTGATCCTCGATGCTTCAGCGTCTAATTGCACCCATACCTCGCTAGCTTTTAGCGTACCAGCCAATATGCCGGGAGCACTGGTAAAACCTTTGCAAGTATTTGCCAGTCGCGGTATTAATTTAAGTCGGATTGAATCTAGACCCACTAAACGATCGCTCGGAGAATATATTTTCTTTATGGACGTTGAGGCTAACGCCTGCCAAGCATTTGTTCGCTCGGCACTCGAAGAATTAAAAAATCACACAGAAACTTTAAAAATCTTTGGTTGCTACAGCTTAGTGTCAGTAGTATAATTTCTTTTTATGTACTATACTTTTTAAGTAAAACTTAGGAGGCTGGCGAGATGAATGCTGATGAACTTCTCAAGCGATACGCAGCCGGAGAAAGAAATTTTCATGAAACCAACTTGAAAGAGGCTTCTTTGCGAGAAGCTTTCCTAATTCATATTAATTTAGCCTGTGCAAATCTCAAGGAAATAAATTTTGCTTTGGCGAACTTAAGGGGGGCCAACTTAATAGCTGCCAAGCTAAAGAATGCTTGCCTGGTGATGACAAAACTCAATGGGGCTAACCTGAGCCGAGCCGATCTAAGTTTCGCCAGATTAACAGGAGCTGACCTGATTGAAGCAAACTTGGAAAACGCCAACTTGAGCGACACCAAAATGATAGGTGTTAATTTGAGCGGAGCAAACTTGCAAAACGCCAACTTGATGGAAGCGAACCTCCTAGATGCTTGCTTGGACAATACAAACCTAGAAAAAGCCAATCTCAGCGAAGCTAAACTGCGGGGAGCGACTCTCAGAAAAGCAAACTTGAGAAACGCTTTTTTGTGTGAAAGTAACCTTGAGGGCGCTGACTTGAGAGGAGCTGATTTAAGCGGTGCTAATTTGAGCGGGGCATTTTTGTGCGGCGCTAATCTGGATGGAGCTAAGCTAGAGAAGGCCATTTTAAGTGGAGCAATACATTTTTGCGTCAGACAAGTTTGAGATCACGCAATAATATATAACCGCAGAATTCGACAACTAAGGACTAAAAAATATACTATTGACTTGGCTGAAAGTGAAGTCTATTTGCTGCTGTACCTTAGCAAAATGAAGCTGCATTTTGAGGATCTCTTTCTTGGAATTAGCTTGAGCAATCTTACTTTCCAAAGCCAGCAAGTTGCGGTTGAGAGTTTCTACTCGCACAGTTTGGTAGTCTAAGTCAATTTTTAGTTCTGCAGCCCGATCGAATTGAACCTGCTTGCGAACCACGGCGAGGCGGATTGAATTCTCCTCCTGTGTCTGAAGAGCTAGCAAAGCTCGCTGCTGCCACTGGTTGGCTTGAGATTCAGCTTGATTGTACAGCCACTGAATCCGCAGTTGGGCGGAAATCGCACTGCCAACAGCCTGACGCAGTTCTTTGAGAGGTTCCTGAATTTCTAAGATTAATAGTTCCCAAAGATTCATCAGTTCGCTGGTAAATTCTTCGCGTTCTACAGAGGCTACCAGTGCTTCTAATAGCAACAAATTTGGTTGCATTTGCTGCGTAATTGTCTCAAATATTAACTGTGCTTCGGACATTTGCCGATCGTAATTTTTTTCTGAGACTGCACCGGATGAGTGCTTTAATATTTTTTCCGTGCTATCTAACTCAGCTTCTGAATCTGAACTTGAAGCTACAAAGGCCTGTAATTTTTCGCGGGCGATCGAATTCAGCCTTTGTCGAAGCAAATCGCAGGCCGCCCGCTGCACAGTCCCTGTTTCGCTTTGACAAATCTTGATGACTATTTTTAAGCCTGCATCGCCGTAATTCAAGGTCTCTCTCAGGGCGGCAATTCGATGTTCGTTGACAGAACTAGACAGCCGATGTTTAACTCCTGCTAGTCCGCCGAGCACTACACCGCCCACAGGAGGTGGCAGTTGACCGCCTCTAACTGCATCGTAGGGTTTCGGTTGGTCGTGATTTTCTAACACAAGCATCTAATTTAGAAACGGGCAAGATGCCCGTTCCACAGAATAATTTATTTTTGTGGAACGGGCATCTTGCCCGTTGCTATATATTTGTGTAAAAGGTCTATTAATTCTCAATTATTTAATCTCCAATGGGAAAATCGAAAATCGAAAATGGTATGACTCTGTGTGATTCTTGCTTCCATGCAGGCAAAACCGATCGTACTTTTTGCCTGCCCCATTGACTATTTGAGTGTATCTTTCAGTACAGTCCTCGCTGCCAAGTGATTGCGAGTAGAAGTCAAAATTTCGGTTTCGCGTTCCAATCTCGCAGCAGTATCTTGCAATTCTAAAAGAGTTTGCTGTTCTGTCGCTGCGCCGTAAAGGTAGCTGGCAACCCAATACGACAATTCTGTGGGCAAACTGGGAATGTCTTCCGGGAGGTCGATCGGCTGATCCATCAATTTGCTGGAGAGGCGAACTACATCTCTCAGCAGTTGTTCGACATCTTTTCCCAAAGGTCTGAGGTCTTGTTGCGGCGGTGCGTCTTCGATCCATTCTACTAGACCGACTAAATAGGGTTTTTCGCGAACGGCGTCGAGCACTCGGAACCGCTGCTGACCTAGAGTCATAATTTTCATGCGATCGTCCGGCAGGCGCTGACAGTGAATCACTTCGGCGCAACAGCCAACGGCAGAGACTTTGTTTTGGTTGGGGTCCCACATGAGCACACCGAAACGCCGATCGCCCTCCAGAATCGTATTCATCATGATTCGATAGCGAAACTCGAAGATTTGCAGTGGGAGTGGCCTACCTGGAAATAGAACCACTTCCGGCAACGGAAATAAGGGGAGTTCGCGAACTGCTACAGAGGAAGAGGATGCCATTGTCGCTCAAAAGTGACGGTACTTGCGCTTATTTTTCTTACTTTAACTGATTAAAGGCAATTCCGGGCGGGGTGAGGGGCGATCGGGGGGAAATGCGACGCGGGCGATCGCTATCACAGATCGGAGTGATTACGATCACCGTACTACGGTTTTAACAATGAAAGAGTAGAGTTGTGTCCCACATAAGCGATTTCTGCTAAAAAAGCAACTTTATATCGGCAGATTTTATGCGTGACCTGAGACAACAAACGGGAGTGATTCAAAAGCAGTTTCCCGCACGTCTCGGTGTGGTGTTCTCTAACCTGAACAATTGGGAGAACGGACTGGCCACGCCTTCCTCGCGGGCGATGCAGAAAATCGAGCCGTAGACCCAGCAGTTAGGAGATATGGGGCAGAAGTTGTTGGAACGGTTCAGGTTAGTTGTGACGGAACAACTTAATTATTTCTAATAAAAAAAATTAGAACAGAGTGCAAGTTTGATTTTTCTCAATTTACAAATCACCCGAAAAAACACGGGTTCCTAATTAACATGATTAATTCCAACATCCAAAAGGCGATTCTTTTCATCGATGCTCAAATTGCCGATTATCAAACATTGGCAGCAGGAGTAGAAGCAGGAACAGAAGTAATTATTCTTGACGCTACAAAAGATGGCATTAGCCAAATTACTGAAGAACTTGCTAATCGTCGCGATATTACGGGAGTGCATATTGTTTCCCACGGTGCGCCCGGTTGCGTGTATTTGGGAAATGCCCAACTCAGCCTAGATACTCTGAGCAAGTATGCCCAACAACTGAAACAGTGGTTTGTAGCCCGTGAAAGTGTATCACCGAGCTTGTTTCTTTATGGCTGTCAAGTCGCCGCAGGAGATGCAGGTACAGAATTTATCGCCAAATTACGGACTTTGAGTGGCGCAAATATTGCGGCCTCAGCGAACTTAACTGGGAATGCGGCATTGGGCGGTGACTGGGAGTTAGAAGTCGCTCTAGGAGAAGGCAATTTTGCCTCTGCGTTTACTCCAGAAATGATGGCAAATTATGCTTCGGTATTATTGCTCTCTTCTTCTTGGTCAGAAGTAGAAAAAAGTTTAGAAGATGCCAACGTTAGCATATCTGCAACCGCACAAAAAGCCCTCCAAGATATCCTCGATACTTTAAAACCATTAACTTTTGAGATTCTAGCGGATTCAATTACAGCCACTTATAACGGTGCTGGCTCTCTAGCAGATATATTGAAATCTGTGGGAGTTCCTACCACTACAGCAAGTCCGATATTAACCGGCTCAATTAACAATCCCAGCTTAATCATAGGCGCTTTAAACACCGACCAGCCAACTTATAAATTTACTGGAACCGTCAGTGAAAAACAAGTAGAATTTGGCGTAACTAAAGACAAGGTAACAGCTAAATATACGGGTGATATTTCTTTAGCTGACCTGCTGAAAACTGTTGGAGTGACCGACACCCAAGGGAGTGCGATATTAACAGGCTCTATAACCGCTCCCAGCTTGACAGTGGACACCAGCAAGCCAAATTCCGCTTATAGCTTCTCTGGAGCAATCAGCGGCAAAACCGTAACATTTGATTATCAAAAGGGTCAAGCTTTAAAAGTCACTTATACGGGGGACGTATCTCTAGCTGACCTGTTGAAAACTGTTGGCGTGACCGACACCCAAGAAAGTGCGATATTAACAGGCTCTATAACCGCTCCCAGCTTGACAGTGGACACCAGCAAGCCCACTACCGCTTATAGCTTCTCAGGAGCAATCAGCGGAAAAACCGTAACATTTGATTATCAAAAGGGTCAAGCTTTAAAAGTCACTTATACAGGGGACCTGTCTCTAGCTGACCTGCTGAAAACTGTTGGAGTGACCGACACCGAAACCGAAGGGAGTGCGATATTAACCACCTCTATAACCGCTCCCAGCTTCACAGTGGACACCAGCAAGCCAAATTCCGTTTATAGCTTCTCAGGAGCAATCAGCGGAAAAACCGTAACATTTGATTATCAAAAGGGTCAAGCTTTAAAAGTCACCTATAAGGGAGACGTGTCTCTAGCTGATTTGTTGAAAACTGTTGGAGTGACCGACACCGATACCGAAGGGAGTGCGATATTAAACACCTCTATAACCGCTCCCAGCTTCACAGTGGACACCAGCAAGCCAAATTCCGTTTATAGCTTCTCAGGAGCAATCAGCGGAAAAACCGTAACATTTGATTATCAAAAGGGTCAAGCTTTAAAAGTCACTTATAAGGGAGACCTGTCTATCGCTGACCTGCTGAAAACTGTTGGAGTGACCGACACCGAAACCCAAGGGATTGCGATATTAAACACCTCTATAACCGCTCCCAGCTTCACAGTGGACACCAGCAAGCCAAATTCCGTTTATAGCTTCTCAGGAGCAATCAGCGGAAAAACCGTAACATTTGATTATCAAAAGGGTCAAGCTTTAAAAGTCACTTATAAGGGAGACCTGTCTATCGCTGATTTGTTGAAAACTGTTGGAGTGACCGACACCGAAACCCAAGGGATTGCGATATTAACCACCTCTATAACCGCTCCCAGCTTCACAGTGGACACCAGCAAGCCAAATTCCGCTTATAGCTTCTCAGGAAAAGTCAGCGGAAAAGACATAACATTCAAGTATCAAAAAGGTCAAGAGTTAAAAATTACCTATGAGGGAGAGACCTCGCTAGTTGATATCTTCAAAGGAGTTCCTGGTGTAGAAACAATTGCGACAGCATTATCCGTACCTATAACCAATCCCAGCTTCGGAATAGGGCAACTTGATACCCCCAATAAAACTTATGAAATCTCTGGACTTGCCAACTTTGAAAAGAGCACAGAGGGTATCGGAAAATTCATTAACGATAAACTGGGAATTCAACAATTAGACCTAACCACAAAGGTAGATTCAAACGGAGCCAGCCTCAAAGGAAAGTTTACAACTGATATTTCGCTTTTTGGAGATAAAAACTCGCAGACAGACTTCAGTGCCACCCTCACCGGCGCCGCCTTGGGATTAGGGGTTGACAAAAAGGCGAAACCCAGTTTTGGTATTGAGGGAAATATCCTCCTCAAAAACTACGATCCTTTCCAAAAAGATGAACCAGACTTAACGCTTAAAGGCGGACTTAATTTAGATCCAAAGTCACTCACAGCAAGCTTTCAACTAGGTTCAGGTACGGCTTGGAAAGACCCCTTTGGTTTGCGTAACTCAGAAGTCAGAAATTTATCGTTTCAGCTTGGCGGCACTTATGTAGTGCCCTACATAGATAATATTGGACTCCTTGCAGATATCAAAGTTGGCGGCTTGGATGTCAAGTCTGTTTTATTCATAGCTCCCAAAGAACCAGATAAATTTGGGATGGAATTAACCGTCTATCAACCAATTGGCTTAGTGGACATTTTGTCCGTGCCCCTTAGTGTTGCAGGAGTTGATAACTCAGGTTTTGTCGAAAAAACCAAGAAATTTTTGAAAGAGACCTTAGATGTCACCATTGTATCTATCGATGGCCCAGATGAAGGTACCGAGCTCGATCCCCTCCTCAAGTTTGTGCCGGTGACAACCACGTTTGGGAAGACTACCTTAACGCAAGGAATTGCAGTCAATGGCCAAATAAATCTTTGGGGTAAAGAAGCCAGTATAAATTTGGCAGCAAATCCATTCTCTACCGATCCCAGCTTAAGCGCAACTTTGAAGATTCCTGAAATTGACTTAGGATTTTTGAAAATCACCAGCGGCAAAAATTCTACAGGCAAAGATTCTACATTAGGTGTAGACCTGAAATTAAACTCGAAAGAGCAATCATTAAAAGCCGATGCCGGGTTAGAACTTTTTGGCAAAAAAGTAGCTAACTTCGATCTGAGTCTTAGCCCAAAAGAAATCAGCCTCAAAAACTTTCAGTTGGGTTTTTCAGACGTTCTAGCAATTAATTTAGATAAATTTACCTTGAATCCCTCAGACCTGAGCGGGTCAGCATCCGGTGGAATTAAGCTGTTTGGCATGGATCTAGCCAGTGCAAGCTTCTCTCTTAACAACGGCAATCTTTCTATATCCGGTAAGCTAGGGGTTAGTGTAGCAGGCTACAACCTTGGTATTGATGTTGGGCTCACTTTAGGAAAAGAAAATCGCATTCGTATGGATGTAGATTTCTTGAAAGATCGGTACAATATCGTTGATTTATCGGTAGATCCCTTTGTTAATGAGTTTAAAAGTCTCGGTAGTTTAACGACTAAAGTTAAAGACAAACTCTTGGGGGCTGTCGGCGACGTTGTTGACTATGCAAAAGACCTTTTAAAAGAAGGTTTAGGTGGAGTTAGCAAAGTAGGAAGTTATGTTGTTGATGTGGCTTCAGATTTGTATAAAAGGGCTGAGAATTTTGTCTCTGGTTTGTTGCCCAGCACAGACACAGCGATTGTCTCTGGTAGGGTTTTCATCCCACCTGGGAAGTTTGTTGGTGGTGAGGGCAATGAATATAAAGATGGAAAGGATAACAACGAGGTTTTCTTTGGTAATGGAGGTAATGATACCCTAGTTGGTGGTCTTCCTTCAGACGTAATTGATGGGGGTACTGGCAACGATCAACTTTATGGTGGAAACGGCCGAGATAGTATCTCTGGTGGCGATGGTGATGACCGGATATACGGACAAGGACACAGCGATAAGCTCTACGGCGGGGCCGGTAACGACTACATTGATGGAGAAGGAGATCCAAACCAGCAGGATTGGGGAGATGATGAAATTTACGGCGGATTGGGTAACGATACCGCCTTTGGAGGACACGCCAAAGACCGTATTTTTGGCAATGGTGGCGACGATGTGCTCGTTGGTAACGGTGGGGAAGACTACGTTGCAGGCAACGATGGAAACGATCAACTTTTTGGTGAAGACGGAAACGACACACTGGTAGGAGCTGATGGAAACGACGTGCTAGTGGGCGGGACTGAAGACGATAAGCTTTTTGGTGACGACGGAAATGATTCCCTCTATGGTGGCCAACACAACGACGAGCTTCACGGCTGGAAGGGCAATGATTTGCTTTTTGGTGATGAGGGGAATGATACCCTCTATGGTCAGGAAGACAACGACACTCTTTCTGGTGGAAGTGGCTCTAATGAGCTTGAGGGAGGACAGGGAAGCGATTGGGCCGACTATAGCTCTTTGAATAGCGGGGGTGTTACAGTTGTTCCACTAGGACGGGGATTCGCATCAGTCTTACTAGCAACTTTTTCTGGTGGTGTTGATCGGTTTACTTCCATCGAAAATGTCATCGGTTCAAGTGGAAATGACCAAATCACCGGCGATAATCAAAATAACATTCTTTCTGGTGGTAAAGGTGGCAACGATTACCTTCAAGGTGGTGAGGGTGATGATTCACTCTACGGTGGCGTTGATGGTAATGATTCGCTCTATGGTGGCAACGGCAATGATACCCTCAGCGGAGGGCCAGGAAGTGGGTTAGATTTTCTCGATGGAGGAGATGGGAGCGATTTTGCCGACTATAGCTATACCACTGGTGGTATTCAAGCTAATTTATCCCAGCAAAAAATCACTTTTTTTCGAGTCAGTGGTGAAGAGCGGTTAGTTTCAATTGAAAACGTCATTGGTGGAAGTGGTAACGACAGGTTGGATGGCGCTGATGAAAAGAACATCTTTTTTGGGAATGCCGGCAACGATACCCTCTATGGTGAGCAGGGCGATGATTCGCTCTATGGTGGCGATGGCAACGATTTCCTCAACGGCGGTAAAGGCTACGATCTGCTGGATGGAGGAGCCGGTAACGATACGGTTGACTATAGCTTTTGGAATGGTGGAATTGTTGCTAATTTAGCTCAAGAAAAAGTCACTTTTCCCGGTGACAGCGGCGAAGAAAAGTTAGTTTCGGTTGAAAGAATTATTGGTTCCACCGGCAACGACTCAATCATAGGCGATGCTCAAAGTAACTCATTAGAAGGTGGAGTGGGTAATGATTCGCTCTTTGGTGAGGATGGCGATGATTTCATTTTGGGACAAGCCGGCAATGATTTTATCCAAGGCGGAAATGGAAAAGATTTATTGGGAGGTATGGAGGGAAATGACGACATCGCAGGTAATGCGGGTAATGATTACATTGTAGGTGACGAAGGCGATGATAAGCTTTCTGGTGATGGCGGCAACGATGAAATTCGTGGGTTTAGTGGTAATGACACTCTCTCTGGTGGCGAAGGCAATGATTTCTTAGATGGCGGGATTGGGGACGATATCTTAAGAAGCGGCAGCTTAGAGTTTGGCGATTTAGATAACGATACCATCGATGGAGATTCTGGTAACGATACCTTGATTTTGAGGGGTAATAAGGATGACTATACCTTTACCCAGACAGAGAGAGGGTGGAGAATTATTCGTCAAAATAGTGTCAAAATCGTCACCGATGTTGAGAATTTTGAGTTTGATAATTCGGTGCAAGTTCTGAACCCAAGTAGTTTTCCCGGCACTTCAGGTACTAACTCAGGCAGCAATTCAGGCAGCAATTCAGGCAGCAATTCAGGCAGCAATTCAGGCAGCACTTCAGGCAGCACTTCAGGTAGCAACTCAGGTACTAACTCAGGCAGCAACTCAGGTAGCAACTCAGGTAGCAACTCAGGTAGTAACTCAGGTAGCAACTCAGGTAGTAACTCAGGTAGCAACTATTTCCGGGGGGTTGGCAGTCTCTCCAACGGCCCTTTAGCAGACGCGAAAGTATTCATAGATACCAACGGCAACTTCAAACCGGATGAAGGCGAACTGCAAACTACCACCGACAACAACGGAGAATACAACTTTGACGAGTCCAAAATTGCTGCATTAGATATCAATAAAGACGGAAAAATTGATTCCAAAGAAGGACAAATTGTAGGAATTGGCGGCATCGACACAACCACTGGCCTGCCTGCAACATTACCTCTAATTTCTCAAGTCGGTTCGGCTACAGAAGCGACAACCACGACACCCTTAACCACCCTCAAAGCAGTTCTTTCAAGCCAAGGAATTGCGGCGGAACAAGTCGAAACTTTGCTGGAAAAAATCTCAGGGTTCCCCTTAGCTTCCCTCTCCCAACCCTTAGAAAACTTTGACCCCTACGCTGCTATTGGAAAAGATGACACCACCGGCATTAACATCGCCTCCGGTCACATCAAAGTAATGAATCTGTTGCTCAATGGCACAGCATTCCTCAAAGCGGCAAAATATCAAGGTTCAGATGCGGAAATTCAGGTGATTGTTGCCCTCGGTGAAGTATTGCAAAAGGTTGACACCTTTGACTTAAGCAAGGGCGATGACCTGCAAAAACTCTTTTCTCAATTAACCGAAAAACACAATCTCTCTATTGCCAGCGAACCTGTAAAAGCAGTCGCCGAATTAGTTGCCCAAAGCAACGACTTAGTTGACGACTTAGTAGGAAAGGCGCTGACTCGTTCTCTTTCAGATGTTCTACCCAGCATCAGCCCAATCAAAAAAGCGGTCTACAGCACCTTACCCGAAGTCACCCAACAGCTAATCGAAGGAAAAATTACCGCCCAAGAATCCCAAACTAAACTCCAGGAATTACTGAAGGCAGACACCTTCTTAGTGCAGTACGCACTGAACGAAAAGCGTACTGTGAAAGTAACCGCCAGCCCAACCATCACTGAAGGCGATAGCAACAGCAAAGGACAATTTACCATCACTCTGGGTGAAGCAGCCCCCGCTCAAGGGCTGAAAATCCTCTACACCCTCTCCGGTACTGCCTCTCTGGGACAAGATTACAGCAGCAATGGCGGTCAATTTGGGGAAATTAACATCGCACCTGGAGAAACTGAAGCTGTTATCGACCTCTCGGTGTTAGACGATACCCTCCCAGAAAAGCCGGAAGCCTTAACCCTCAACCTCAAATATGTCGGCACTGGCTACGCCCTCGACCCGGTGTATCAAACCGCCGTCCTGAAAATTGCCGATAACGACCAACAGAACAGCGCTAATAGCCAAAACGGGACGCCCCAAACCGGAACCTTCGGCAACGATACCCTCACCGGAACCGCAGGCGACGACAATCTCTCTGGCAATGAGGGTAACGATGTTCTGCAAGGACTCGCTGGTAACGACCAACTGAGCGGCGGTGCAAGCGATGATAGCCTCCTCGGAGGAGAAGGCAGCGACAAATTAGAAGGAAACTTCGGTGCAGACATCCTCCAAGGCAACGCCGGAGATGATGCGATGGCAGGCGGTGCAGAAAACGACACCCTGGAAGGAAACGAAGGAAACGACCAACTGCAAGGAAATGCCGGACATGACCAACTGAAAGGAAACACCGGAAACGACTTACTAGAAGGCGGTCTCGGCAACGATACCCTCGAAGGCAACGAAGAAAACGATTGGTTAGTGGGTGACGCGGGACAAGACATCCTCATCGGCGGTGCGGGTGTGGACTTACTCAATGGCGGAGACAGTGCCGATATCTTCTACTTCAACGCACCCTCCGACGGCGGCGACTTAATCCTCGACTTTGACCCCACCCAAGGAGATAAAATTCAAATCTCCGCCACTGGGTTTAATACTAAATCCCTAGCCGACTTTAGCGTCCTAGCTGGGACTCTGGAATTCAAAGGACAAGAAATCGCGCTGATTCAAAACAACGGGCAAACCTACAATAACTTTCCTAACTTAGGTGAAATCCTTGAAATTGTAGACGCACCCACAGCCCAGCCTGCCCCGACTGCTGGTGAAATTTCCGCTCAAACCAGTCCCAGTGTTGCCAATCCCGATGTAGTAAAAAAACCAGAAAAGACGATTCTTGATGACATTATCAAGCGGGGTCAGATTAAACTCGGCACCTCTTCTTCTGGGTCAGAATTTGACTTTGAATTTGTCCGTACTTTGGCGGCAGCGTTATTTGGGGATGCTAGCAAAGTAGAACGGGTAACAACCACGTTTGAAGAAGCCTTTGAACAGGTAGCGGATGGGACTGTAGACATCGCTGCCCAACGCTCTACCCACCAGCTAGAAGCGGATGCAGAGGATAACATCGATTTCAGTCCAATTTATTTCTACGATTACCAAGCGGTCGTCGTTCGCAAAGATAGCGGCATTGAGAATGCTTTAGACCTCCAGGACCGTACCATTGGCATTATTGAAGGCACTAACTCATTAGACGATTTACAAAATCAATTAAGCCCTGAAGGGGTTAAGTTTACACCCAAATTGTTTGACACCCTTGAAGAAGTTGTCGCCGCCTACGAGCGAGGTGAAATTGATGCCTACGCCACTGACCGCGCCCTGATTCTGGAGCGCCTCGCCGACCCAGAAAATCACCGTCTGTTAGACGTAGAATTCTCCAAAGAACCTATTGCCCTGGCCTTACCCCAAAATGACTCGCAATGGGTCGATGTGGTGCGGTGGGTCAATAATGTCCCGATTCAAGCGGAAGAATTTGGAATTAGCTCTGAAAACATTGACGAAATTATTGCGGCTAATACCGATAATAATCCGAATAATGACTCCAGCCCTGCGATTCGTCGTTTCCTGGGCTTAGAAGGCGATTTAGGAGCTTCTCTGGGGCTTGCCAATGATTTCGCAGTAAACGTTATCAAACAAGTTGGCAACTACGCAGAAATATACGATCGGCACTTCCCTGGGCTAGATCGCGATCGCAATCTCCTCTGGAATGAGGGAGGTTTGTTGTATTCTCAACCTTTCTCTGGTACTAAGGTTGATGCGACTTTAATTGATAATGACGATCGCAATGTTTTAAGCGACGTTTTAAAACGGGGTGTGGTTAAAGTCGGTGTGAACGGTGAAGCGCTTGGTTTTTCTTATCCACAAGCAGACGGGAAACTCGCAGGATTTGATGTGGACTTAGGGCACGCGATCGCCGCCGCTTTGTTTGGCAATCCCGATGCGGTTGAGTTGGTGACTCAAAATAATTTGGAACGCTTTACAAACGTGGCTAATGGCATTGTGGATATTTCCGCAAGTCAGGCGACTGTTAATTTAGTTCGCGATGCAAGTCTCGGCATTGATTACAGTCCCACTTATCTCTATACCGGCCAAGGAGTTTTAGTCAAAGACAATAGCGGAATTTCTTCCTTAGCAATGCTGAATGGTCGTAAAGTGGGACTGGTAGAAAATACGACTTCCCAACAAAATCTTCAAGATGCTTTATCTGAGTTGGGCGGTACATTTATTCCTGTCATGTTCCCCACTAAAGAGGAAATGTTTGCCGCTTACGATCGCGGTGAGGTTGATGCTATCTCCAATGACCTTCCCTTGCTGAGTGCAACGATTCCTACCTTATCCAATCCCGCACAGCATCGGATTCTCGATGAAGTTCTTTCTAAAGAACCTTTGGGCTTAATCACTGACGAAAATCAATCCAAGTGGGCAGATGTAGTACGTTGGGTTTATAATGCCTTAGTTCAAGCAGAAGAATATGGCATTACTTCAGGCAATATTGAGGAGTTAATCACCCAGAATACTGACGACAACCCCGCGAATAACTCTAACTCCGCCATTCGACAATTCTTAGGGTTGGAAGGGAATATAGGTGAAGCGCTAGGTTTGCCAAAGGACTTTGCTGCGAAGGCGATCGAAGCAGTAGGGAACTATGGAGAAATGTACGAACGTCATTTCAATTCCAACGTTCTCCGTCGCGACAGCAACGCACTTGCTGCTGACTTTGGCTTGCAGTATTCGCTACCTTTTTCTGGTACGACTTGGAACAATACAGTCATGGATACTGAAGGCAATGACTTACTCAATGGCAACGAAGAGGACAATTTCCTCCATGGTAATCAAGGGAACGATACTCTCTATGGCGGTCAAGGCAATGATACCCTGTGGGGTGGCAAAGGCAATGACTTCGTTTCTGCTGGCAAAGGCAAGGACATTCTCTTTGGCGGTAAAGGCAGTGATACTCTCAATGGAGATGCCGATGACGACTTGCTCAATGGTGGCAAAGGCAAGGACATTCTCTTTGGCGGTAAAGGCAATGATCTTCTCAATGGAGGTGCGGGTGACGACTTGCTCAATGGTGGCAAAGGACGCGATATTTTTGTTTTAACGCCGGGAAATGGAACTGATACGATCGCAGATTTTACTATTGGTCAAGACTTATTAGAATTAGCAGGCGGCCTCAAATTTGAGCAGTTAACTATTACCCAAGGTACAGGCACTCAAGCCGGGGATACCCTGATCCGTCTTGTTAGCACTGGGGCAGTTTTAGCATCTCTGGCTGGCTCATCAGCTAGTTCTATCACTCCGGCAATGTTCACCTTAAACTAATAACGAACTTTCCTAAAAAAGAAGGAACAATGTATTTTTCCATTGTTCCTTCTTTCGGAGTTTTCGATAAGTCAATCTACAGTTTGACTTCGATATCTACGCCGGCTGGCAAATCCAGTTTCATCAAAGCGTCAATTGTTTTCGCCGATGGCTGGTGAATGTCGATAATGCGGCGGTGCGTGCGGGTTTCAAAGTGTTCGCGAGAATCTTTGTCTACGTGGGGCGATCGCAGCAAGCAGTAAATCCGCCGTTTTGTCGGTAGGGGAATCGGGCCGATCGCTGTGGCTGCTGTCCGATTTGCTGTATCTACAATCTTTTCGCAGGATGCGTCTAGAATTCGGCGATCGAAAGCTTTGAGGCGGATGCGAATTTTTTGCTGTTGAATTGTTGCCATTTTTGTTTCTTGAATTTTCGAGGTTCAGTTTATTTTTAGTCATTAGTCATTAGTCATTAGTCATCAGTCATTTGTTATTTGTTATTTGTTATTGAACATTTAACCCATAACTGCTAACAACTGGCCACTAACTTATAACTACTCACTACTCACTAAATAGCAGAAAAGCCTATTGACATTTGGTGGCTTTTCTGCTATTTAAGCTGTTATCGGAGTCCTACTTGAGGATTTTGGAAACAACGCCGGCGCCGACGGTGCGGCCGCCTTCGCGGATAGCGAAGCGCATTCCTTGTTCGATCGCGATCGGGTGAATCAACTCAACAGTCATTTTGATCCGGTCACCGGGCATCACCATTTCTGCTTCACTACCGTCATCAGCGGTGAACTGGTTGATCGTGCCGGTCACGTCAGTGGTACGGACGTAGAATTGAGGGCGATATCCAGAGAAAAAGGGCGTGTGCCGGCCACCTTCTTCCTTCTTCAGGATGTACACTTCAGATTCAAACTGAGTATGAGGACTGATGGATTTGGGCTTGGCAATTACCATGCCTCTTTCAATATCCGCCTTTAAAATCCCCCGCAGCAGTAGACCCACGTTGTCGCCAGCAATGCCTTCTTCCAACGACTTGGTGAACATTTCCACACCAGTCACCGTAGTGCTGCGAGTGTCCTTAATGCCAATCACTTCTACTGTTTCGCCGACTTTGATTGTGCCGCGCTCAATCCGACCAGTAGCAACAGTACCCCGACCAGTAATCGAGAATACGTCTTCAACTGCCATCAAGAAAGGCTTGTCAACTTCGCGTTCTGGTGTGGGGATGTAAGAATCTACTTCTTCCATCAGCTTGTAGATTTTGTCAACCCACTCATTTTCGCCCTTGACAGTCTTGGGATTAGCAAGCATCGCTTCGAGAGCTTTCAATCCCGAACCTGTGACGATGGGGATGTCATCGCCCGGAAAATCGTAAGAACTCAAAAGTTCGCGAACTTCTAGTTCTACCAATTCCAACAGTTCAGCATCATCCACCATGTCTTCTTTGTTCAAGAAGACAACCAGGCTGGGAACGCCAACTTGCTTAGCTAGCAGGATGTGTTCGCGAGTTTGAGGCATGGGGCCGTCTGCCGCTGACACTACTAGGATGCCGCCGTCCATTTGAGCTGCACCGGTGATCATGTTTTTCACATAGTCAGCGTGTCCGGGGCAATCTACGTGGGCATAGTGCCGACCTGTGGTTTCGTATTCCACGTGAGCAGTATTAATCGTAATACCCCGTGCTTTTTCTTCAGGCGCAGCGTCGATGTCGGCGTAGTTCTTAGCCTTTGCTTGACCTAGTGCAGAGAGAGTCATCGTAATCGCGGCGGTCAAAGTTGTTTTGCCGTGGTCAACGTGACCGATCGTGCCGATGTTTACGTGGGGTTTATTCCGTTCAAATTTTGCGCGTGCCATTCTTGATCTGTTCCTTGTTTCTTTTAGCGATTTTAGACTTGAGATTTTAGATTCTAGACTTTGGATTCAATCCAAAATCCAAAATCTAAAATCCATAATCATTAGTTCCCTTTGTTCTTAGCGATAATGGCTTCAGCCACGTTTCGCGGCACTTCTTCGTAATGGCTGAATTCCATTGTGAAGATGCCTCGACCTTGGGTTTTCGAGCGGATGTCGGTGGCGTAACCAAACATTTCTGCTAGTGGAACTTTTACAGAAACTTTGGCTATCCCCTGATCCGTCTCTTGACCTTCGATCTGACCCCGACGCGAGTTGAGGTCTCCGATGACGTTCCCGATGTAATCTTCGGGAACTTCAACCTCTACTTTCATCATAGGCTCTAGCAGCACTGGCGACGCCTTCATCACGGCTTCTTTGATCGCCATTGAACCGGCGATCTTAAATGCCATTTCTGAGGAGTCTACGTCGTGGAAAGACCCGTCTATCATAGTAGCTTTGAGGTCAATCACGGGATATCCTGCTACAATACCTGATTCGCACGCTTCTTTCATCCCTTGTTCTGCCGGGCCGATGTACTCTTTGGGTACAGTGCCACCAACAATTTTGGAGACAAATTCAAAGCCGCTTCCGACTTCGGTGGGTTCTAGTTCGATCACGACGTGACCGTACTGACCTTTACCGCCGCTTTGGCGGATAAATTTACCTTCGGCGCGGACGGATTTGCGAATGGTTTCGCGGTAGGCTACTTGTGGCTGACCCACGTTCGCTTCTACTTTGAATTCCCGCAGCATCCTGTCAACCAGGATTTCCAGGTGCAGTTCGCCCATACCGGCGATGACTGTCTGGTTGGTTTCTGGGTCAACGTTGACTCGGAAGGTGGGGTCTTCTTCCGAGAGCGACTGGAGGGCTTTGGAGAGCTTCTCCATGTCTTGTTTGGTTTTGGGTTCGACAGCCACCGAGATGACTGGCTCTGGAATAAACAGAGATTCCAGAATCACTGGCGCTCCTTCTTCGCAGAGGGTGTCGCCGGTGAAGGTGTCTTTCAAACCCAAGGCTGCTCCCAAGTCTCCGGCGCGCAGTTCCTCAACTTCTATCCGATCGTCCGCTTTGAGTACAATTAGGCGAGAAACCCGCTCTTTTTTGTCTTTGGTGGAGTTCAGGACGTAGGTTCCTTTTTTGAGGATACCGGAGTAGACGCGAACAAAGGTCAGGCGACCGTAGGGGTCAGCCATGATTTTGAATGCCAGGGCTGACAGGGGGGCGTTGTCGTCGGCAAACCGCTCTGCTGTGTCGCCGTTGGGCAGGAGTCCTTGAATTGGAGGAACTTCCAAGGGCGACGGCAGATAGTCTATGACTCCATCCAACAACAACTGAACGCCTTTGTTTTTGAATGCCGAACCGCACAACATGGGGACGATCGTACCTTCGACAGTGCCGTGACGCAGGGCCAAGCGGATTTCGTCTTCCGTTAACTCTTCGCCTTCAAGGTATTTCTCGGTGAGGGCGTCGTTGGTTTCTGCTACGGACTCGATCAGCTTGGTGCGGTATTCTACGGCTAGATCCTTTACTTCATCGGGGATTTCTACTTCCGCGATGTCGGTTCCCGTGTCGTTGTTGTAGATATAGGCTTTCATGTGCACTAAGTCTACAATTCCCCGGAAGTTTTCTTCACTGCCGATCGGGATTTGGATGGGTACGGCGTTCGCTCTCATTCGATCGCGAATTTGGCCGTAGACTTTGTAGAAGTTGGCCCCCATCCGATCCATTTTGTTGACGAACACGATCCTCGGTACTTTGTACCGATCTGCCTGTCGCCAAACTGTTTCGGATTGCGGCTGCACTCCCCCTACCGAGCAGAACACTGCGATCACTCCGTCGAGCACTCGCATCGAGCGTTCGACTTCGATCGTGAAGTCTACGTGTCCGGGAGTGTCGATGATGTTGATTTTGTAATCTTTCCAACTGGTGGTGATAGCAGCGGCAGTAATCGTAATTCCCCGCTCCCGCTCTTGCTCCATCCAGTCAGTGACTGCTGTTCCCTCGTGCACTTCACCCATTTTGTGAACCATGCCTGAATAGAACAGAATTCTTTCAGTTGTTGTTGTTTTGCCCGCGTCTATGTGGGCTGCGATGCCGATGTTGCGAGTTTTTTCTAGCGGGACGGTACGTGCCACAGCTACCTCCTTAATCTTGTGTTGCTGTTATAATACTATTATACTACACAGTAACCCTATTTTGCACTCCCCAGTGACTTACAAAAGTTTCGGGAGCTTATTGTTACATTTTAATATTTTTTGCAAGATTTGTTTACAAAAATATTAAGGATGCGACATGGAGGATTCAGAGAGTGCGTAAATTTTGAGTGCGTAAATTTTGATTTTGGGAGTTTTGAGTTTGCTTCACGAATCGCAACTGCGCCAAGAGAAGCAATCTCAACACTCAAAACTTACACTTGCCAATTTCTCACCCGATGCTTTTATACCGCACGATCGCGCTCTTCTCCATGCCAGTTGTTGCAGTTAGTAGCGGTAGTGAGCAAAAGCCTTGTTAGCTTCAGCCATGCGGTGAGTTTCTTCGCGCTTGCGAATAGCACTCCCTGTTTCGTTAGCTGCATCCATCAGTTCGTTGGCTAGCTTGGCTGCCATCGAGCGGCCGGTGCGGGCGCGGGCAAATCTGATCAGCCAGCGGAGGGCGAGGGTGGTACCGCGATCGGAACGCACTTCCATTGGCACTTGGTAGGTGGCGCCACCTACCCGGCGGGCTTTGACTTCTACCAAGGGTGTTGCGTTTTTGACTGCTTTTTCAAACAAGTCTAACGGTTCAGCCCCTGTGCGTTCTTGGATGGTTTTGAGGGCGTCGTAGACGATGCTGGAGGCAACGGATTTTTTGCCGTGCTGCATGATCCGTCTCACCATCATGCTTACCAACCGGCTGTTGTAGGTTGGATCTGGTGGAACTGGACGTTTTTGAATAACTGTGCGGCGAGACATAGTTCTATTTGGGATTTTTGATTTTGAATGATTGAGTTTGGGGTTTTGGGATCACATTTCGATTTATGACGATCGAGCGTGCAGTTGAGCGGCGCGATCGGATTTTTTTTTGCTTCCCAACCCCGGCGATCGGGCGAGTTCCGTGTTATTTTTTCTCTTTAGGACGCTTGGCCCCGTATTTGGAACGACCCTGCTTGCGGTCTTTCACCCCAGCGGTGTCTAATGTACCCCGAATGATGTGGTATCTAACTCCGGGCAAATCTTTTACCCGACCGCCCCGGATCATTACTACCGAGTGTTCTTGCAAGTTGTGACCGATCCCTGGGATGTAGGCGGTGACTTCAAAACCAGAGGTCAGCCGTACCCGAGCCACCTTCCGCAGCGCCGAGTTGGGTTTTTTCGGGGTGGTCGTGTACACTCTGGTGCAAACTCCGCGGCGCTGGGGGCAACTCTTGAGAGCTGGCGATTTGGTTTTTTTCTGCGTTTGTTCCCGTGCTGAACGGATGAGTTGCTGAATAGTGGGCATGAGTTACGGCATTTCTAGCTTTTTGCTGAATATAGTGATTTGGCTGTATCCGCACTGAAAGTCCCTTCCCCTCTGGGGGGACGGGATGAATGAAAATAATTATGGGTAAGTGAGGATACCAGACTCTGTATTGTACACGACGCGCGTTTCTTTGGCAAGAAATTTGCGCGATCGGCGATCGAACTTCCTTCCTTGCTGCAAGTTGGGAGGGGGCGAGCGCAACGGGAGAATGGTATGTGACATCCTATAATTTAGGCGCAACTATGATGATTGTCAGAGCCGTCAGCAAAATTTATGACGATCGCAATATCGCGCTTTTTCGATCGAATTACCATTGTTAGGAGAGGCGCCTTAACTCCAGCCTGCGATCGCATCACCGTCTATAGCCGATCTACATCACATAAAGTTATCTAAAATTGCCGGACAATAAGAAATATACATTGAGTTGACGGCAGATGACAACCAAAGCTTATATTCCTGAATATAAAATTTCCGAACTTTACTTGAACATTTGGAAATCCGGTAAGATCGATCGGACGGTGTTCCAGCAAATTCAATACGCAATTAATTCTCACAGTTTAAAAAGTTCAGACGATCGAAAAATTGTCAGCAGGCTGCTGTATGCAGTACGGCGGGGATGGGTGTCAGTGACGGACTGAGTTGCTTGGGAGTTTTGAGTCAGGGCGCGAGATTGCTTCGTGACTCCCCCGGCGTAGCAGCCTCAATGAGTTTTCAGATTGCCACCCACAGAGCACAACGCACAGGGGGTGCATGAGTTGTGAACTAAAATCTTATCCATAAAAGTAGAGGACTCCCCAATAGATGCACCGCTGTTAAAAGGAAATATTAAGGTAAAAGGACACGGTATGTTTAATTCTACAGAACTGCTGATCGAGGCTTTCATCGAACAACTTCAGAACGGGTACAGCCGCACTTACGGAGGCTACAAATCAGACTATGCTGACATTATTGCCTGGGTGGGGGCAATGGCGTTAGAAAACATCGCCAACAGCGACGCTCTTTATCACAATGTAGAACACGCCATTTGCATTAGCTTAGTCGGTCAAGAAATCTTGCGGGGAAAACACATTCGCAAGGGCGGAGTTTCCTGCGAAGATTGGCTGCACTTCATCATTTCTTTGCTGTGCCAAGACATCGGATATGTCAAAGGAGTTTGCCGGCAAGACCAAGAATCAGAAGGATTGTATGCTACGGGAAAAGATGGCATGAGAATTGCACTGGCTCCCGGTGCAACAGCGGCCAGCCTAGCTCCTTACCGAGTTGACAGAGCTAAATTGTTCATTGACGAGCGCTTCGGCAACCACAAGCTAATTAATGCTGAGATAATTAAGCAGAACATAGAACAGACTCGTTTCTCGGTGCTGGACGGCCACACTGACGAGGATGCAGTTAATTACTCTAGTTTAGTTCGCGGTGCTGACTTGATAGGTCAGCTCAGCAACCCGCAATATTTGCAGAAAATTGGCGCGCTGTTTTACGAGTTGGAAGAAAGCGGTGCTACTAAACTTTTGGGCTACCGACATCCGGGCGACTTGCTGCAAAGCTACTCTAAGTTTTACTGGAGCGGCATTTATCCTCACATCAGTGAATCTCTAGGTTACTTGCAGTTGACGCAGGAAGGCAAACAGATTGTTGCTAGTTTGTACGCTAACATATTTCGGATGGAACACCAACGTTGCGATTCTGAGGTTGCTTGACGGAAGGGGAAGGGAAAGGCGAAAATTTTTGAATGCGTGACATTGCTTTTCTAATAATTGCTTAGCTAACATTGCTTGAAATTCCTTCCAATGCTATTAATAAGCAGAAGGGGTTTTGAATGCGTGAGATTGCTTTCCTAAGAATCACTTCGCTAGCATTCCTTGCAACGCTATTGCCGTACCTGAGTTCAAGAGTTACCAATTACCAATTACCAATTCCCCATTCCCTAAGTGTATTCCATCCAAATCAACTAATTTCCTCATCAATTTCTGAATGATATCTGGGACACAACCAATTGCTGGGTACTAAAGAAGGCCATCCCTCCCGTAGCGCTTCCAAACAAACAGCTCGCACAGTTAATTGACAGTCAAGCAGTTCTACCCCAGCTTTTTCAACTTGCTTTTTGCCAATTCTTAAAATAGATTCCTCGCTAAATTCAAAGGTTTTGTGACACTGAATGCAAACCAGATGGTGGTGGTGGTACAATTCGGGAAAATTCAGTTCGTAATGTTTGTGTCCTTCTGCTAATTCTAGTTCACGCAAAATTCCTATCCTTGCTAATAAATGCAGCGTTCGGTAGACAGTAGACAAGCCAATTCGTTCTCCTTTATTCTGCAAAGTCTTGTATAATTCTTCCGCACTTAAATGATTGCCTTGCGGTAGATTTTGAAAGACACTCAAAATAGTTTCTCGCTGGGGAGTCAGGCGGCAGCCTCTTTGGTTGAGTTCGACTTTGAGTGAGTTAGCACTGTATAAATTCATGTCGGGAAAAATAAAAAAGTTGAACCAGGATTGTCATGGATTATCTGTTATTTATTCGTGCTATTTTTTAGATGCTCCTAAAGTATGTTTTCCGTGAGAATCCATATAACTCTAGACTCCCCCTTTAGCCCAAAGTAATCTGCTAGCCACCTATCCCCCTTGCTACAAGTGGAAGTGAAAAAGTGGTTTTCGCTAATTCAGGGTGATTTTTGTGAAGTTTAGAGCAATGTTGCGGAGAAGCATTGGTAAAACAAGTCTTAGGTTCAAAGTGAGTGCAACCATCGCATCTTCAGTACAAGCAACGCACGGGCCCACTGTAAATGTGAGGCGGGAATCGTTAGCAAAAAAATCCCAATAACAAGGAATTGGATACAAGCGCTTGATTTGATGCGCTCCTTCTGGCAATGTTACGGACAGACTCCACAAAAATAATCAAAGTGGCAATACATAAATATTAGAAAAAGACAGTCATAAACCACGGAAATACATAGCTTTGGTCACCAACAAGAAGGTAGCGACACCCAGCAAAACTAGGCGGATGCCCAAGATGGTGGTCATTTTGTCTGCGTCTTCCCATGTGTAGCCAAAGAAAGAAGTTCTTGCTTCGAGGGTGGCTGGCCCTTTGAGCGAGTGAAAGATGCCACCGAAGCCGACAAAAGCTGAG
The DNA here is from genome assembly GCF_036702415.1 of Microcoleus sp. D3_18a_C4. Lineage (NCBI taxonomy): Bacteria > Bacillati > Cyanobacteriota > Cyanophyceae > Oscillatoriales > Microcoleaceae > Microcoleus > Microcoleus sp. D3_18a_C4. The sequence continues at coordinate 75,964 of NZ_JAUBTI010000002.1, forward strand.
CTGATTAGGTGAATCCCGCTAACGGCGAAGTACAAATCAGTATCGACAATTTTGCCTCCCGCACCACCGCCCAAGCCGAGTCTGGCTAGGTTTGGCAATAGGATTAAGCCTTGTTCGTACATGGGCAATTCTGGGTTAAAGCGGAAAAGCTCCAATAGGGTATAGGTTCCCGCCCAGAAGACGATGAGGCCGGCGTGGGCGACGTGGGTACCGAGCAAACGGCCCGAAAGGTTGATTAAGCGGGCTTTGCCGACCCACCAGGGAAATGATTTTCCTTCGGCTGGGAAGGATTTTGCCATGCTGGTCACGGCGATTTACCTCTTGAGAAAGATGTCAGTGGAGTTTTAAGCGATCGCAGGTTATTGATATAGATAATCAACAATTTTAGTAGTTTCGTCAAGGGGTATTTGAGAAAAATTTTCACTGATTGGAGTTCAGGTATGTAAATCTGTAGGAAAAAACATCGTTATATCACGATGATGACTGTTTTTGGCGCTTGATCGGAGTTTGGCCTCTCGTTAGCAAAAATAGCAGCTAAAGGAATACCTCTAAATTTATTGATAAATAGTATTATTAAGGGGTATGATGGCTAGACTATTGTTTAAGTAGCTATCCCATCCTCTCGGAAAATACAAGGTGGAAAAAGAAATCCGGTACTTTCCTATGGACAAGCTTCTCTAAAAGTACGGTTGGAGGAGGGTGCAGGATTGTTTTTTTCCGAATCAAGAGAGTCAATGCCTACTTGTTGACATATTCACTCAAACTCCAAACAACAAAGCCTGAGAGCTAATGCTCTCAGGCTTTTCTAGCTGAATTTTTCACTGCTTGTTGCATCTGGCGGGCTAGCTCAAGCAGAGGATTTGGTTTCTTCAGCTACTTGCTCGTTGTTGGGTAACTCCAGGCAATAACCAGCCCCGTATACGGTTTTGATGTACCGAGGATGGCGGGGATCGGGTTCCATCTTGGTTCTCAGGTGTCTGATGTGTACACGAATTGTTTCGATGTCGTCGTCGGGGTCGTAACCCCACACTTCTTTGAGAATTTCGCTGGGAGAGACTGTCTGACCGTGGCGCTGAAGCAAGCAGTGCAGCAACTCAAACTCTAGATGGGTCAGTTTGACTGTCTGAGCGTACCAAACAGCTTCAAACCTTTCGGGGACAAGGGTCAGCGGGCCGTAATTCAGAATTTCGGAGTGTTTGGCAGCTTGGGGGATGCGGTCTGTTCGCCTTAGTAGAGCTCGCACTCGCGCTAGCATCTCTTCTAGTTCAAAGGGTTTGGTCAGGTAGTCGTCGGCGCCGGAGTTGAAGCCTTCTACTTTGTCTTGAGTTTGACTTAAGGCTGTCAACATCAAGACGGGAATGTCTGAGGTGCGCTCGTCACGCCGCAAACGCTGACATACGGTGAATCCGTCTACTCTAGGCAGCATGAGGTCTAGCATGATCAGGTCGGGGAGCAGTTGTATTGCTAGTGCCTGACCTTTGATGCCGTCTTCTGCCTGGGTGACTTCGTAGCCAGCCATTTCTAGGTTGACGGCTACGAGTTCGGCGATCGCCGCGTCATCATCAATAACAAGTATCCGGGGCATCATTATTTATCTCACCGCTAACCAGATTGGGGAGGCTACAGCCTTCTGGGGGTTCCAGGTAACTTTAACAAGCAATTTTTTAATTTTAAGCTTCATTTAAGAATTATAAGGTTGATTAAGACCTTTTTGAGCTATGTAAAAATTGTTGTATTAATTATAAGCGCCTTCAGTGGTTATCAGAAAGACTGTTCGCCAGAAATCTGGCCTGGAGTAGATTTTTTGTTGGCGGGCGCGACTTCTGTGGCGACGAGTGAGGATGGGATTTGAGATTTTAGAGCCACCCTGCGTTTGTTTGCTCGTAGTGGGTCATCGCCCCTGTTCTCGATCGACACCTTTGCGGGGCTGACCTTGCCAATTCTGCTCTCTGCAAGTTACCAAGAAACTGGGTCTAAATCCCCGTCCTTATAGGACGGCTTTAATTATAAGTAATATGAAGAATTATTAAATATACAGACTTGTAAGTAAAAGTTTTAGCAAAAGTGAGAGACTATTCTAATGATAGTTTTAGAGTTTAAGTTGAAGGGCAAAGCGGAACAATATCGAATCATAGACGACATGATTCGGACGGCTCAATTTGTCCGAAATAAAACTCTTAGACATTGGGTAGACAATCAAGGGATTAAGCTAGTAGACCTGTACAAACAATGCGCGGTTATGGCAAAAGAGTTTGAATGGGCGGGCAAGCTTAATTCGACGGCACGTCAAGCTTCAGCGGAACGTGCCATTTTTGCTATCCAACGTTTCTTTGCTAATTGCAAAAGGAAAAAACCCGGAAAAAAGGGATATCCACAGTACAAGAAACATACTCGTTCCGTGGAGTACAAGCAATCCGGTTGGGCGCTTTCTACCGACAAAAGATGTCTAACATTTAAGGACGGTTTTGCTGCTGGGAGATTTAAGTTAATCGGCAGTCGGGATTTGCATTTCTATGCGCCCGATGAGATTAAACGAATCAGGGTTGTGCGTCGTGCCGACGGATACTACGCCCAATTCTGCATCAACGTTGAACGAAAAGAGGAACCCGTTTCTACTGGTAAATTTATTGGCATAGATGTCGGGTTAAACCACTTCTATACTGACAGCGACGGTGAAACAGTTCCTAATCCTCGGTATCTCAGAAAAAGTGAAAAAGCTTTGAAGAGATTGCAGCAGCGAGTTTCTCGGAAAAAGAAAGGTTCCAGAAACCGGAAAAAAGCGCTCAACAAGTTAGGAAGAAAGCACCTAAAGGTTAGTCGGCAGCGTAAAGACTTCGCCATAAAGACGGCATTGTGCGCGGTGAAATCTAACGATTTCGTAGCCTAGGTCGAACTTCAGGTGCGGAACATGGTTAAAAACCACAAGCTCGCTAAATCAATTAGCGATGTGGCGTGGTCATTGTTTGCTCAATGGTTGGAATATTTTGGAAAAGTGTACAGCAAAACAGTAATTGCTGTTCCACCTCAGTACACTTCCCAGGATTGTTCAAATTGTGGAAACCTAGTCAAGAAAACTCTGTCAACTCGAACCCATATTTGTAGTTGTGGTGCGGTGTTAGATCGCGATCGCAATGCCGGAAAAAACATTTTGGTAAAGGGTTTGAAGCAGGCAGGAATCAATTTAAATACGGTGGGGCACACCGGAATTCACGCTGGGGGACAGACCGATCTCTACTCGCTGGTGGTGATATCAACGAGCAAATCGACTGGATGATCCAAGAATCCCTGCGCCTTCAGGTCAGGGAGTGTCAAATATTTTCGACGATCGCCCACTCTACGACTTGTGATTTATAAACTTCGTGAGGTTGAGAAAAATTTTGTTTTTTTTGAGGGTTAGCCCTTGCTTTTTTTAGCTCTTGACTGTATTATTTAATAATATAAATCTAACTATTTATTTTCAAAAAAATCAGTATTCCCATTATTAAATAATATCATACAAATGTCAAAGAGTCTATCCCAAACCCCTAAAATTTTTGGCCGATTTTGGAAAATCAGGCAATTTTTTTGGTGCCTCAGAAGCAGTGAAAGCAGTGAAAGCAGTGAAATAAGCTGTAACCATAGCCGACAGAACTACTGAGAAAGAGTTGATTTTTGAGCGGGCTGAGTATTTTTGTTGGGAAGAGTCGCCTGAGAGCCTAATTTTTGGAAATAAAGACCGCCGATGGTGGCTAAGAATATTGTGTAAGCCGCTGCTTGGACGAGATAAAGTCGATCTCTGTATCCAAACAGTGCTTTGAGAATCACTCCGGGAAATTGTCGATCGGGCAAAATTGCCGCTGCATTCCACACCATCGGCCCTAAAATACAAGAGTGGACTGGTGCGAGGCGATCGTAATAAAAACAAATCGCTGCATACTTGCTATTCATCTGCGACAAAATTCCAGCGGCTTGGTCAAAATGTTTGAGTGCAGATACTGCCAAACCTGCCACGATTAACAGCAACAAAATCCCCATAAACTTGAAAAACAGGCGGATATCAATTTTTACGCCCCACTTGAACAGTAGCGCGCCAATGATTGCCGCCCCAGTCAAACCGCCCAAAGCACCTAAAGCGGGACTCAAACCTTGTTGAAATTGAGCGCTGACAAATATAACTGTTTCAAAACCTTCGCGCAGTACCGCAATAAAAATTAAGCCAAATACGCCCCAGCCGGCATTGCTATTTTCTGTCAAAGCTGCTGTAACTGCTCCTTCAACTTCAGCTTTGAGAAAGCGCGCTTGCTGAGTCATCCAAATTAGCATCCAGCTTAGCATTGCGATCGCCACAATTCCCAATACGCCCTCTAATAGCTGTTTAATGACTGGTGCGTAAGGCTGCTCCGATGTTGAGAGTGCTGCGAGCAATCCATTGAATAGAACACCCACAAAACCGCTAGCAGCAATGCCGGCTGCGACACCTGCATACACCCAAGAATTGAGGTGACTTTGCTCGGCTTTTTTGAGGCAAGCTAGTACAATTCCGACGACTAAGGCGGCTTCTACACCTTCGCGCAGGGTAATTACAAAAGTTGGTATGGCTTCACTAAAATTCATTTTTTATAATCCTGGGGCATGGGCATGGGGCGTTGGTCATTGGTGATTGGAAATAACCAATAACCAATAACCAACAACCAATAACAACTAACTAATGATTAAATCAACTATAATCGCGCAGCATTTTTTTCAGTTCTACTTGGTGCAATTCTTCTTGTCCAATTAGATTGCGGGCATATTCTTCCAAATAAACGCTGGAGTCAGTCACAACGTCAAGTAAAGATTTATACTTTTTGAGCGCTTTTTTCTCGTGATTTAAACTTTCTTCCAATAAGTCTTTCACGGAGTGTTTGTAGGTTTCTTCGATGGGAGCAATTCTCTGACTGGGATGCCCCTCTAAACCGGTGAGAATTTCTCCTGCTTGTTGGGCGTGGAGTAGGGATTCCGTTGCTTGTGCTTTAAAAAACTGCACGATGGGAATCCGGTTTGGCCCTGTCACCATTAGTGAATAGTGGGTATAGCGCACGACACCTGCAAGTTCCCATTCCATGATGGTGCATAGCAGTTCCTGAGTTTTTTTTTCGTCAAGTTCTTTCATTTGTTGTTTTAGATGTAGAATGCCTTAGAGGGCGCTGTTTATAATATCACATTGAAGTTAAAAATGAAAAGTAAGGTGCGGATGGCGCACCTTACCGGAGAGATGTTGTATCTGAGTTAGGGGTTAACTTCTAAGGTTCCAGTAGGAGCAAACACTACAGTAAACTTAGCGACTGGTGCTGCACTGTTGCTGCTAGTTTCGGGAGATTTGAGCAGATTTGGCAAAGGAGTTTCTTGGGTGTAATCCTTGGCTGGTTGATTGAGGGGCTCGAAATTGTCGATCGCCCCATCTTGACTTGTAGTGACTCGATAGACTAGATTTTGATGGAACGTAGGGCTAGTTTGCCAACTTCGATCGATGCGATCGTAGACTTTTAGAGCTAGCTCATCTAGTTTTACGCGATCCGTAATTTCTGCTGTCTGATTTGTTCCATCCACCGCCTGAACTTGCTGCTGGCCTGCTGATACAGGTACAGCTTGGACAGTCTTATCTGTAGGGCTACTCGCAATAGCCGTTTCAGTAGACGTATTAGTGGAAGGTACAACCTCTGGAGACTTGTCAGGCAGCTTTTTTTGGCTGTCAACCGCTAAATAGGAATTATTTGCAGCCGGAAGCGCACTGCTACTCGCAATAGCTGGTTGGGCCAGTCCCTTAGCAACAGCATTAGCAACAGCATTAGGGGGATTTTGCCCCTCGATTGTCAAAGACTTGACGTGGGAACCGAGAAACTTTTCTTTTTGGCTGACGCGCCACATTGAGATAGGAAAAGTGACAAAGAAAAGAGTCAAAACTCCCATACTAATCCAAACTATTTTGTGCATCTCCCTGGCTGGGATCGGCTTATTTTTTGTTTCCATCATCAAACCTCGCATTACTTAAGTTAAGGGCAAATATGGGAAGAGAGGATGCCAGGACATAGCTGTCGCAGCAACTAACAAAGCAAACATCCAGAAAAATATGGTGCGACTTTTAATCTGCTGATTTTTCCACAGCAGATGCAGAATTGGCCAACTGACAAGCCAACCGACAAGCAACATAGTTTCTTTGCCCGTATAGCTGCCGATGTTGCCCCACAATTCATCATTAGTCTTGCTTCCGGGAATCCAACTACCGAGGTTCCAAAGCATTTCGTTTATCTCTTTGGATGTGTCCCCTAAATGGTGACTCACCATCATTGTGAAACAACCAATAGCAGCGCTCACTATTGCTGCGGCTGCTGGGCCCGAAACGCTAGGCGCAGTTGCCGAACCCTCAGCTAAACCGTTAGGAAAGTGTTTTAATTTGCTCCAAAATTTTCCGTAAAAAGGTTCATCACCCGCATGACTTTGGCGGGATAATTGTCTGGTCATTTCACAAATCTCCTTTGATAGTTGATAGTTGGTAGGGGCAGTGCCACCCAGCCTTGAGAGTCAATCGATTGAGAGTTGAGAGTTGAGAGTCGCTCGATTGATAGTTGATAATTGGCAAATGCTGACTACAAAGCATGAATTTTAGCAACGCCAATTCCACTTACCATGCCACCCATTGAAAAAAACATTAGCGCCATCAAAGCTACACAGGTTGCGGTTAAAACCGGGCGATTCTGCTTTTCTAAAATTGCATCGCCGTAACTCCACAGAATCCAGGTGCAAGCTATTGCTAATGGCAGGGTAAATAGGACGCTAAACTCGTGATATTCCATCAAAACATACTGCCCTAAAGGCGAGTTTTCTTTCAGCCAAGCCCGTGCTCCGCCAAATTCCAGGCCGGCCCGATAACGCATATAAGCCCAATTGCCGGTAGCTATGGCTAAAAAGCTCAAAATAGATGACCAAAAGGCTAATGTACGCATTTGCGGCAAGATTTTACCGGCACCCCGCAGCAAGGGGAAAGCTAAATGTCCCGTGTAAACCATCACTACCATTGCAAACATTGCGCCTAAGCCGTGAATGGTTCCCATCAATCGTTGCCAATGGCTGGGATGCAGTAGGTTGACTAAAGGTAAAAACAGAAACATACTAGCCGATAAAAAACTCAGTCCGTAGATAGAAACTTGAGCGATATCTAACTGTCTGGGAAATTCAGATGGAACTAAATCGGTAGTTGAGTCTTGGGGTGAGTGCTGCACCACTGGCAAACCTCCTGTAGGTTGTGCGGGAAATTACTTGAGAATAAGCGCATTAGTATTTTGAGTTTCTTGATAATGCAGCTCGTGCGGGCCAAGCCGATCGATCGCACTTTGGCGCGATCGACAACTGCAAACCTACTGCTAACTATATTGAGTCGCAATAAATCGCTCTTTTTAGTTTCTATAACACGCAATACTTTGGCTTTGACTAGCTATCTGCTAATTTCACTGCTGCGGTAGTCAAAAACTTAATGCTATTTATTCTCAAGAGTTGAGAATAAAACCAATGATAGATTTTCAGTATATTCTTTATATTTTTTTAATATTCTTGTTTTAGCTGGACGGTGAATACAATTTTGGAGTTGAATCGCTAAACAAATATTGATAATTCTTATCAAAAAGCTTTAATGTGCAGGCTGTCTGTAAAATATCCGAATAATTCTTCAGGATTATTTAATGTAAAATTTCTCATCCTCAAAATTGTGCCCGTGAGGCGGTAATCTATATCCAATAAGCGATCGCCCGCCACCAATCCCCCGATCGCTCGATCCCAGAAATACCCCCACAGGGGATGGTAAATTTTTGTGAAAAATAGTTGACTAAAGGGCTGGAACTTCTCTCGTTTGGGATACATCAATGCACATACCTGATGGTTTTCTTTCACCGCCAGTAGCCGTTGCCACCGGCATAGCAAGTGCAGCAGTAATTGCAGTTGCCCTGAATCGAACCCGCGCGAGTCTGGGACTCCGACAAGCCCCAATCATGGGCTTAACCACAGCTTTCGTGTTTGCAGCCCAGATGATCAACTTTCCCGTAGCCGGCGGCACCAGCGGCCACTTGTTGGGAGGAGCGCTGGCATCCGTCGTTTTGGGGAACCCTTGGGCGGCAACTTTGGCAATGAGCACGGTTTTTATAATTCAGAGCGTCTTGTTTGCTGACGGGGGCATCACCGCCCTGGGAGCCAATATTTTTAACATGGGGCTAGTTGGCATTTGGGTGGGCTGGTGGCTGTTGCAGCCATTGCAGCAACTCTTGGGAGGTTCCAGAAATCGTTTGCCCCTAGCCGCGGGCATCGCCGCTGGCCTCAGCGTCGTGGCTGCTTCGATTAGTGTGGCGATCCAATTGGCAATTTCTGGTACAGTAGGGCTCAATATCGCATTGCCAGCAATGGTAGGCGTACATATTTTAATTGGCATTGGCGAAGGGGTAATTACAGGCGGCGTGTTAACTTATCTCGTCAAAGTACGGCCGGATTTACTGCCGGGACAACAGCCACAATTGCAGAAATGGGTAGTGCCAGTAATCGGAGTGTTATTAATTTCGGGCGTGCTTTCACTGTTCGCTTCAAGTTGGCCCGACGGGTTAGATTCGGTAGCGGAAAAATACGGCTTTAAAGATAAAGAAGCTGTGGCGATCGAAAATCCTACTCCTTTAGCAGATTACACAGTTAAAGGATTAGAAGAACAGCCTATTGGTACTAGCATTGCTGGACTTTTAGGGTCTGCCTTCAGCTTCGGCGCGGCTTTTGGGATTGCTCAGTTGGTGGTAAAACCTAAAGATGTCTAAACTCTCCATACCTTTTCGATTGCGGCTGTCTTTGACAATGGTCATCGGCATTGGTTTTATGAAGACAGGCGCTTGGCTGTGGCTGGGGATTTATGGGGCGATCGCACTTTTTTGGTCGTTTTGGCTCAGGGCTCCGGTGCGAACCCTAGCGCAACTGTTGGGAGCAGAATTGATTTTTCTCTCCTTATTAGTGCTGCCCCAAGGTTGGGAACGTGCCAGTTTTTTGTTGCTGCGTTCCCTAATTTGCCTGCTAATTATGAACAGTTTTCTGCTAACTTTGCCACCCCACAGTTTCGGAATCGCCCTCAAAGGATTACCCCTACCAGCAGGTTTGCAAGAGATTGTACTTTTAACAGGACAATACTTAGAAATCCTGCTGTCCGAAGTCAACCGCATGAAAATATCAGCCCAACTCCGGGGCTTGTCCGGTACCGGAGGATGGCTGCGCTACGCCAGTGCTTCCATGATCGGAGCGCTTTATTTGCGAAGTCTCGATCGGGCAGAAAGAGTACACGCAGCCATGCTAATTCGCGGGTATCAAGGAGCTTTACCTGCCGACTCAAAATCAACACCAAAAGAGCGACTCTGGCTGACACTAGCAATTTTAATCGCAGCCGGATTAACAACAGCTTCTTACGGTTATTCGTAATTGGGCATTGGGCATTTAACTGGTTCCCAGGCTCTGCCTGGGAATCCATATCCAGAGGCTCTGCCTCGCTTCTTGCGGAGGAAAATTGGAGGCAGAGCCTCCCGATCTGCGTTCCCAGGCAGAGCCTGTGAACGAGTAGAATTGGTAATTGATTAATTCATTCCTCTACCTTTTGCCTTCTCCCTTCCCCTCTCTGCGCCCTCTGCGCTCTCGGCGGTTAAATACTCTTAATCCTAAAATCGAGGAAAATAAAAATTGACTATACTCAAATCCGTGCCAACAATCGAAGTAGAAAATTTAGTATTCGGATATCCCGCTCAAAAGCCAGTATTGCGGGGAATTTCTTTTAGTTTGCAACCGGGAGAAAGAGTTGCTCTACTCGGCCTGACAGGTGCTGGTAAAAGCACTTTGCTCGAAAACTTGATCGGATTAAAAATGCCTCAAGCGGGCGAGATTAGAGTGCAGGGAAAAAAGTTGGAAGAGGCCACTTTATCGCAGGCGCGCAGGCAGATTGGATTTTGCTTTCAAGACGCTAACGATCAGCTATTTATGCCGACTATTTTAGAGGATGTCATGTTCGGGCCGCGCAATTACGGAGTGCCGCCGGGAGTTGCGCGCGATCGAGCTTTATCGCTATTAGACGAATTTGGTTTAGTAGAATTTGCCAACCGTTCGGCCCACGAACTTTCAGGAGGCCAAAGAAGGTTAGCAGCCTTGGCAGCAATTTTAGCATTAGAGCCGGCAATTTTGATCTTAGACGAGCCGACCAACGGACTCGATCCCTCGTGGCGGCGTCACTTGGCTAAGGTTTTGTCCCAATTGCCGATCGAGGTAATTTTGATCGCTTCTCATAATTTGAATTGGATCGGAAAAACGACTCAAAGGGCGTTAGTTTTGGCGGATGGTGAGATTAAAATTGACAGAAAAACCCAAGATTTGCTGGCAGATAAATCAACTCTCGAATATTACAATTTGCCGCCAGATTGGTAATTAGCCATTGGTCATTAGTCATTACATAAAGCAGTGATAACTAACCACAAGCGATGGTAACGCTTGGGTGGCAATTACAGGCAATATATATCTGTAATTACAGCTCGAATTTGCGGACTGCTTCATTGTACAGGTGAATAGCTAAATCGCAAATAATTTGTTCATTTTGAAACTCACTTCCTAACTTCTGTTTTGCCGTTTGAACACACATTTTCATCAACTCTGATGAACTTTCGATGTGAAGTGCGATCGCCCTTTGCTTTTGGTCAAAGCCGACCTCGATTTCCGCCAGCCTTTTGACCGATTGACAATTCGCAGATTGCTCTAAATTTGCCGCCATTCTTTCCTGCTTTCTCCTTTGGACTTCCTCGGAAAAACCTGCAGCAATGAGCCCCGCAGGTAACGCAAAAATTCCAATTCCCAAAAATGCTAATATTGCTCCTAACAATTTCCCTAAAGGAGTGATTGGATAAATATCACCGTAACCGACAGTAGTTAAGGTCACAACTCCCCACCACATTGCATCGGGAATGCTCGCAAAAGTTTCGGGATGCGCCTCGTATTCAACAAAATACATGACGCTAGAGGCAAATATTAACAGAATAAAAACTGCAAAGGCGGTGGCAATTAACTCCTCTTTTTTATCGTACAATACTGCTCCCAGAGTTCTGATTGACTCAGAATAACGGCTCAGTTTTAGCAACCGCAACAAGCGCAGAACACGAATTAAATTAACGAAGTTGAAACTAGGAAATAACAGCAAGAAGTAAAAAGGTAAGATGGAAATTAAATCTATCAAACTTAGCGGTGTCAGAGCATATCTCAATCTTCCCCAAAGCGGGTGGCTGTATCTGCGATCGACTGTAGACACCCACAGTCTCCAAATATATTCTATTGTAAATACTAAGGAGGAAACAATTTCGATTTTTGCCAAAAGCGATGTGTGTTCTGGCGACAATGTGGGCGAAGTAGAAGCAATAAAAGCTGCGACGTTTATCAGAATTAAACAAGTTATAAAAACATCATCTGCTAAACTGTATAAATTGCTTGAGTCTGACGTTTCTAAAATTTCCTAAATTATAGTTTTGAGTTGTTTACGCATCTGAGTTTCTCCTAAAAAATTAGCAGTTAATGCTCGCGCTTTACTACAGTCTAAGCAATTGGATTCAAAAAATTAAGCAGGAGTTGCCCTCAAGCTCAAAAAATGGTTTCTTGAGAGAGGCTCTTGTTACGAAATTCAATATTTCTCATGGAAAGTGGGTTGTTTGGGGCAGAGGCAACGGCGTTCTAGTAAAATTTAGAGTTGATCGGGAAAGAATTTCCCACTATTACTGGGTTTGCAGGCAAAAATCATGAAGGTAGCCGTATTCAGCACTAAATCCTACGATCGCACATTTCTGGAAGCAGCGAATGTCGGCGGCAAACACGATTTAGTTTTTTTTGAACCGCGTCTGAACCTGGAAACCAGCGTTTTGGCTGCTGGATTTCCGGCAGTCTGCGCGTTCGTGAACGACTCCTTGGACGCGAAAACGCTGCTTAGCATTGCCGAAAAAGGCGTCCGCTTGCTGGCCCTGAGATCGGCCGGATTCAATCACGTCGATTTAGCAGCAGCGAAGGATTTAGGCTTAACTCTCCTGCGAGTTCCTGCTTATTCTCCCTACGCAGTGGCCGAACACGCAGTCGCTCTGATTTTGTCCCTCAACCGCAAAATCCACCGGGCCTACAACCGCGTCCGCGAAGGCAATTTCGCCCTAGACGGCTTGTTGGGTTTTGACCTCCACGGCAAAACGGTGGGAATCGTCGGAACAGGCAGAATTGGCGCAATTACTGCTCAAATTCTGCAGGGATTCGGGTGTCGCCTGCTGGGATACGATGTTTACCAAAACCCGGATTGCCTCGCCCTAGGCATGGAATACGTCGCACTCCCGGAACTCTTCGCCGCCTCTGATATTGTCAGCCTCCACTGTCCGCTGATACCGGAAACTTACCATTTAATCGGTGCAGAGGCGATCGAGCAAATGAAACCGGGAATGATGCTGATCAATACCAGCCGCGGTCAGTTGATTGACACTAAAGCTGTTACCAAAGGGCTGAAGTCGGGTAAAATTGGCTACCTCGGCTTAGATGTGTACGAACAAGAGACGGATCTGTTTTTTGAGGATTTGTCAAATCAGGTCATTCAAGACGACGTTTTTCAGCGTTTGCTGACTTTCCCCAACGTCCTGATTACCGGACATCAAGCTTTCTTCACCGAGGAAGCTTTGAAAAATATCGCCGAAACCACGATCGGCAATATCACCGACTTTGAACAAGGACGCCCTTGCCCGAATCAAATCGACCTCGATCGAGTGAAAAAATGAGTCAAAAGAGCGATTTGGCAACGAGGGAAATTGTTTAAAATCAAGTCATATCGTTATTTTTGCTTGCAATTTGTGAAACTCTGCCTTAGTCTCATCAATTAGTCCCTGCAGCGGGGATGCTGTGCTAATTGCCGGAGAATTATACTGGCAGCAATTCACAGCCTGCAATTTTACCTGACAACGGAGGAAGTATTCAATGACACAAGCTAACTTTTCTGACGACGCACAAACAGTCACTGAAATCGTCACAGTAGACCTGGTGGCTGACCAACCGGGGGTCATGACTACAGTGACAACCACAGAAACACCGGCCAGCCAGTTCCAAGATATTAAAGACCAAGTTCTTACAATTTTGTCGGAACTCCCAGCCTATCTATCCAATTTTTTTGCTGACTACCAAAAGCCCCTCATAACTGTTGGTTTAATTCTGGCAGGCGGTATTAGTATTAAGGTAATGCTGGGAGTTTTAGGTGCTCTTAATGATGTCCCTTTGGTAGCTCCAGTTTTTGAGTTGATTGGCATGGGATATACGGGTTGGTTTGTTTACCGCTATCTGCTCAAGGCTTCCGATCGCCAAGAGTTGTTAACGGAAATTGATTCTTTAAAAGAACAAGTTGTAGGTAAAGATTCTTAGAGGAAGTCATTAGTCATTAGTCATTGGTCCTTGGTTATTTGTTATTTGTGAGTGTCTACCAATCACCGATAACACATAACCAGCAACCAATGCCCAATGCCCTGTTTTGCCAATGCTCAATGCCCTATACCCGCTCTCAATTTGGATGGCAAACTTGTTGCAAAGTGGCGGTAAAGTCGGGGTAGGAAATGGCAGCGGCTTCTGCCCGGTGAATGTTAGTAATACCTGTGGCGTTGAGCGCTGCGATCGCCAAACTCATCGCTATTCGGTGGTCGGTGTAGCTGTCAACATCCGCGCCGGTCAAAGGAGTTCCCCCGGTAATTTCTAAACCGTCGGGTAACTCGGAAATTTGGGCTCCCATGCGGTTGAGTTCTGCAGCAGTCACGGCCAGCCGATCGCTCTCTTTGACCCGCAACTCGGCCGCATCTCGAATTATTGTAGTACCGGACGCAAAGATCGCCGCTACCGCCAAAATCGGGATTTCGTCAATCAGTCGGGGAATTAAGTCGCCAGCAATGGTGCATCCCCGCAATTGGCCGGAACTGCGAACCAAAATATCCGCTACCGGTTCCCCAGCCGCCTCTCGCTGATTTTGCAGTTCAATGTCGGCGCCCATCATCTCCAAAGCTTCCAAAATGCCTGTACGAGTGGGGTTGACGCCGACATTTTCGACTACGAGCTCGGAACCGGGGACGATCGCCCCAGCAACTAGCCAAAATGCGGCCGAACTAATATCCCCCGGTACAATCACATTCTGCCCTTGCAGTTGTGTCGGCCCAGTGACTGTCACGCTGCAAGTTTCTGGATCGACGCTCAATTGGGCTCCAAACGCTCGCAGCATCCGCTCGCTGTGATCCCGCGACAGAGCGGGTTCTGTGACTGTAGTTTCTCCGCTTGCCATCAAACCGGCGAGCAATATGCAAGATTTAACTTGAGCCGAGGCGATCGGAGAATGGTAGTGAATCGGTTTTAACTGCTGTCCCAGTATCCCTAAAGGAGCTAAAGAATTACTTTTTCGTCCCCAAATTTGCGCTCCCATTTGTTGCAGCGGTTTAATGACGCGCGACATGGGGCGCGATCGCAGAGAACTGTCACCCGTTACCGCATAAAAACGGCCCGGATGAGAGGCTAAAATTCCCAACATCAGCCGCATCGTCGTGCCGGAATTGCCAGCGTCCAAGACTTCTACAGGCTCCTCTAACTCGCCAATTCCGACGCCCCGGACCCTCACCCGTTCCGCGTTGAGTTCAGAAACTTTGGCTCCCAAGAGCGAGAAACATTTAGCAGTGCTGCGGGGGTCTTCTCCTAGAAGTAGTCCCTCAATAGTAGTTTCACCTTGGGCGATCGCACCCAACATCAAAGCTCGGTGAGAAATCGACTTATCGCCGGGAACTCGAATCCTCCCCACCAGCGACAAGCCCGAGGCCGGTTTTTGAATGCTTAAAGTTTGGTTTTTGTCAAGAAGCGTAGTAGTTATAATGTCAGCTTGCATTGAGATAAACTAGGATTAGATGGCGTTAGCTATCCTACCTTTTTCTCAGTCCTAAGTTAGTCGTCTTTTGTACGGCCTGCGGGTTTTTTCCCAATGTGTCCGGTTAACTTAAAGCCTGATTAAACTCGTCCGGAGACTCCGCTGTCAGTTCTCGATGACACGGGAGTGCGGACGCAACGGCACGGATTTCACATTAATTTCACAAATATTATCCGTGTATCTGCTTAGATTTCATCTCCTGCTCTCAGTTATCGACCCGATGATTGAAGTTTGACTGAACAATTTTAGATTTTCGATTGCGAGTTGTAGATTTTTCATTTTTTTAAGCAAAAGCTCCGGAATTTGGAACCCAGCCCATCTAAAATCTAAAGTCTCAAATCTCAAATCTCAAACCGCCCGATCCACCACAACTCCTAAACTTTTATTTATGCTGACCCATCACCGCAAGCCTGTAAGTTTATCGCTGGTATCCACAGATTTACCTTTGTGGTCAGTCGTTGAAACCGCTGCTACGGTTTATCAAAAAGACCAGGATCGCTTTCACTTGTTGCTGCACGAACCAGCAATAATCGAGCGCGAATTTTCCGACGGCTCCGACCAATCTGCCGAGCAAGTTACAATCTTGCCCCCAACTACAAAACCCCGGTTGCTCTGGTTAGAAGTTTCGCCCTATCGAGTCATTATGACCATGCAAGGAAACGGCAAATACAGTTACCGCCACTGCTGGGAACGAGGAATGTACGGCCTGAGCCGTTATTGGCTTCAGGGCGAATCCTTGGCGACTCCCGAACAGTTGCGACTCCGCAACTTCACCCGCAACTTGACGCTGACAGGAAAGCCGGAACCCGGACACTTGCGGTTAGAATATGAGTTGTGGTCGGAGAAAGTACAACTCGGTCGCTATATTTTGAATCTAGAAATTCATCACTAAATTGGGTAATTGCAAAGGGGTAGATAGTAGGTGAAGGCGACGCATTCCTCCAATTCATTCACCCCCGTGGGTTGTTGGGGTTTGCGTGACCATCTCAAAACTCAAAACTCTTAGCCTTTAGCGATCGCCCTTACAATAATTAATCAGTTTGCTAGTCAAAGCGTCTTGATTGGCGGCTGCTTGATTCGCCTGTTGGCCGGCTCTAATAATATCTGCTTGAGCTGTTTTGATTTGCTCTCGACCTTCTATACTTGTAGAAGCGAGATTTCCAGCCTGAAGACTTTTGCTTATGTCGCCGAGTGCTTGACTAATTTCCTGGAAGGATTTAACCGATGGCTCCTGAATTTCTTTGAGGGTGGGATCTGTTATTCGCAGATTTTCAATTTCTTTTGCTATCAGGTTCAAATTTTTAGCTAAGTTGTCGGTCGTGGCAGCATCGTTGCTGTCTTTATCAACATCAATGAGAGCGTTGCCTTTGTTGACAATTTCAGTAAATTTAGTACACTGGATAGCTCGGCTATTGCTGCAACTAATCGTCAGCGTACAGCAAGCAACAACTATCAGCAGGATGGCAATCTGTTTGCGAAAAAAGTACATGAACCCTCGGTTGCAAAAAAAGTAGATTCTGGGATTTTGTCGTAGAGTGCGTCACTCGATTTTCGATTTTCGATTTTCGATTTTCGATTTACTTGCGACATTGAATCAAAGGAGCTCGAACTTTGGTCTAAAATTAGGGATTGTCCACAAGGCGAGTGTACGCGGCACAGTATCCGTTTTTGGGTGTGTCAGCGATTAGCCGATATATCGACTGTCGAACAACTTTCGCGGCATTCAAACACGCTCTACTAAGCTAAACTACGTACCTGTTTAGGAACTATGGTCAAAAACAGCAATAACCTAAAGAAGGGAAGCATTTGGGGATATCTTACCCTGCTTTTGCCTATTTCCTTGACGGCGGTTGCCAGTTTCGAGTCGGGAAGGATGTTTTGGGCGATCGCCACCACAGCGGGCATTGCTTGGGCTTACAAGCTCTATCAGCAGCAGCAAAAACACAAACTCGCTCATTTAGACTCGGTTTTCTACAAGTTGATCAAGGAAAATCAAGGGCGAGTTACGGCTTTGGATTTGGCGATGAATGCAAAACTGCCCGGAGAAAAGGTTCAAGAGTATCTCGACGAACGAGCCTCTGAGTTTGCCGCGGATTTTGAGGTGACGGAACAAGGCGGAATTTTGTATTATTTTCAAATAGCTCCAACTGTCAATCAAAGCGAAACAGCTAATGCGGCAATAGCTGTTCAAGAGCCTCCCACAAATCGGGAAAAAACACAAGAGAAAAAACCAAATTTATTCCCCATTGCTCAAACCAAGACTCCTCAAAAGCCCAAAATCTCTTTTACCCAGACGGAACTATCTCGCAGGTTCAAAGTTCACGCAACTACGATCGGCAAGTGGAAACTTAAGCCGGAGTTTGCTCAGTGGAGCCGCGAAAAAGACCCGGAGGATATCGCCTGGGAATATTCTACAGAAAACAAGCGATTTTATCCCAAAGATTGAGTGCCTCCGGTATTTACCAAAATATCTCAAGAAACCCGGTTTATACCACGCTCTGCGGTTGCTAACGGAGAATTTGGCAAGAAACCGGGTTTCTGAGACTTGAGTGCGTCCAGGACTGATTTTACTGCGGTTGACCGAAAGCATCCAGGATACCCGCCACGTGATTCATTCCGAAAGCAGACTCAGAACCCAGAAATAAAAAACCTGTATCCGATGAAACTTGCCGAACGTATTTATCTCGCGCAAGTCAATGCTGCAATTCTTTAATCTAAAATCTAAAATCTAAAATCTAAAATCGATTGACCGCGCGATCTCTTTAGGTTATTTTAAGTAAGATCGTCTTTTGCTGAGTTTGCCAAGTAAAAATCGGTAAGTTCGATCGTCATATCTGTTTCTTTTTCTCCTATGTCCAAAACAACCTTGCGAGTAGTCGCCCGCCTCGCCGCCTTTCCCGACAAAGTAGCAGAACTTAAATCTCTGCTGCTGAGCATTATAGAACCAACTCGCAAAGAAAAAGGCTGCATCAAATACGAACTCCTGCAAAATCAAGCCGATCCCACAGATTTTACCTATGTTGAAGAGTGGGAAAGTGCTGATTTGCTGGAACTACATCTCGGTTCAACTCACATTCAAGCCGCAGTGCAGAAATTAGACGGTTTGGCCGTTGGGCCTCCCGATATCCGCCGCTATGAATTGCTAGCTTAATCGGGTTTTTATAGCAATTTGATTAATGTTTGTGAATTAGCTTCTATTTCTCCAAAGTTTGCGGGGAACCCTACATATATAGGTTCTGCGTAAGTCCAATTCTACTCACATCTTGCACTATTCTCGCTGAACAGGCAAGATGCCTGTTCCACAAAGAGTAGATTTTCTTGTGGAACAGGCATCTTGCCTGTTCAAAAAAAAATTATTGACAAGGGTGCAAGATCTCAGATTCTACTAACTTCGGAACAGGCAAGATGCCTGTTCCACAAAGAGTAGATTTTCTTGTGGAACAGGCATCTTGCCTGTTCAAAAAAGGATTATTGACAAGGGTGCAAGATATTAAATTTTACTAACTTCGGAAAAATTTATGACATTAGCAACAATAAAACAGTTATTTATTTATCCAATTAAAGGGCTGACACCGCAAGAAATGTCGGAGTTTGCTTTAACAGAAGGACACGGAATTAAGGGTGATCGAGCTTTTGCCTTAATGTTTGCAGATAATCTGGAAGCTGCAAAGATGCCAGCCCAAAATATGCCTTGGATGAGCAAAAAAAATTTTGCTGTCCAAAACGATTGGCCTTTGTTAGCAGCTTTAGAATGTGATTATCAACCGGAAACGGCCGTTTTAACAGTCAAGCGTGAAGGAGTTGCAGTGTTATCTGCAGAAACGAACACAGCAGCGGGGCGCGATCGCATTGGCAGTTTTTTCACCGAATATTTGGCAGCAATTGAACCCACAAAAGAAGCGAGACACCCGCAGTTTGCACCTTTGCAATTAGTCGGCGACACCAGCGGCGAAACTCGTTATCCCGATCGAGAACCCGTACACATTTCTTTACTCAGTCAAGCCACATTAGACCAATTAACAGAAATCGCTCTTCAAAACATTGACGTGGGCCGATTTCGCCCGAACATTGTGCTAGAAGGCATGGAAGCTTGGTCAGAATTTGAGTTGATCGGAAAACAGTTTCAATTAGGCACGGCGCTCATAGAAGTTACAGCACGAATCGGT
Source organism: Microcoleus sp. D3_18a_C4 (assembly GCF_036702415.1). NCBI lineage: Bacteria > Bacillati > Cyanobacteriota > Cyanophyceae > Oscillatoriales > Microcoleaceae > Microcoleus > Microcoleus sp. D3_18a_C4. Next base: position 95,098 of record NZ_JAUBTI010000002.1, read on the forward strand.
CGCTGTGTCAATATAGAAGTGAATCCAGAAACAGGCGATCGGGATATTTCCTTACTCAGTTTACTGCAAAAGGAATTCGGTCACGCACAAACTGGAGTTTTAGCCAAAATTATCAACAGCGGCACAGTTAAAATCGGCGATGTTTTGACTTCTTGAGGACTCTCGTACTCCGACAAAAGAAACCGGGTTTTTGACCGAATCTCCCGGTTTCTCGGCCCCTGTAAATAAATCCTAAAAAAGCGACATCAAGATGGTGAATACTGGGTAACTTCCTCTACCGATAAACTCAGCGCCCCAGCCACTTGCTCTGTATTCAATCCCATTGCCAACAATCTAGGGATGGCATCCCGCCGTGCTTGCGCTTCTGTATTAGCTCGTTGCTGTTCGACATCAGCCCGTTGCTGTTCGACATCAGCCCGTTGCTGTTCGACAACAGCTCGTTGCTGTTCGACAACAGCTCGTTCTGTACCTGTCAGCAGCAAATTGCCCTCGCTGTCCCACCACCGCAGCCACAGCAGTGTCTGGTTTTGATAACTACCTTGCCACAGTCCTAATTCTACGCCCATTGGCGCGATCGGATAATGACCGCGATCGTTCGGAAGCAACAGTTGATAAGACCCATTGTTCAGACTGTAAACTTCCAGCCTGCCACTATTAATCTCATAGATGCCATAAAACGGAATCCGCATGATCCGCTCATATACCCAAAACTTCCCAGGCCTTTGCGTCGCTCCAACTTCCGAGTACGATAGTGGCGTTGTGTCCCGCTCATCTAAACCATCTCCTGATGCGAACTCCAAAGCAATCATCGGAGCCATGAATTCCCGCCACAGCACGTAAGAGCGGCGGATCTGATTTCCTAGTGTTGGTGGCACATTCGGCACGTAGAACCAGTCTGGAGCTTCTGCTCCCTTTTCAAGCGGGTCAGTTTCTCGCCAATAGATGCCACAGTCTTGCCCTATAGCATATTGTCCATCGGGATGAAGCCCTTGCAACACCGACCCGATCGAATCAGTCAAAATAATACTCTGGGGATGCTCCTGAAAATTCTTCACAAAAGTGCCGTCTTCCTCTGGCAGTTGAGTGTGGTCGGGAAAAGGAGAGGGAAGGACAATTTTTTCGGTTGCCTGAGTCATGCGACCTCTCAAATATTGCAGCTTACCTGAATATCTTAACTCATTCTGCTTCCGGCACCCTCACCTTATTACCAATCAAGTTCAGAAAACTCGTTCCAAAATGTTGAATCTCCAAAAAATTAGCATAAGCAGGAGTTGACTTGTAAACTCTAAAAGTCCGCATAATTCCTAAAGTCGCCGCGCTTTCCAGCGGGCCGATAAAGCTAGTATCCCTATCCAAAAAATGAGACTGCTTAGCCCAGTGTGCCATCTGTTCCGCATTCAAAAAATAGCAGCCGGAATGAGGATTCAACGCCCGCTCAAAAGCGATTTTTTGTTCCATGATTTTTCCCGTTAACTGCCGCTGCTCCTCTACATTTTGAAACGGAGAAGTCGCTGAGTCTGCTAAATCACCATCAACATATGCTTTAAAAACCGCGCCTTTAGGCGCTATTTCATAGCGATTCGGTTGCAGCAAATTCCCATTTCCTCCGTGATGCGTAAACCACTTTAATTTACTAAAAAACCACGGATCATGTAGAACTAAATCATCTTCCAAATAACAGAAATAATCGTATTTGTTAAGACACGCTCGCAAAACTGCTTGACACTCAAACCCCAAAAGCAGCGGTTCGCATTTGGTAGCGTGGTGCATAAAACATCTGGGCTGCACTGGCAGTTGAGGCAACAGATGATAACCTTGAGTAGTGCAAACAACAATGTCAATTTCGTGCTGTTGAGATTGATTGGCTGGGATAGTTGCACATTCGCTAATGTCAATCATGGACTGAGATTTGCCGTACAAGGCTTGCAGCGATGTCACGCAAGCGGTTAAAGCATTTAGTCGTGGTTGCGGATCATTTCGCTGGGAAGCGTGTTTCCCGTCGCCGCTGGGATTGTAAAAGTGAGCAATAGTGAATAGAATTCGCATTGGTGTGGAGTAACAATTAGAAATTAAACAATAAAACAGAACGATCGCACAATAGCCTATAAATCTTACCGCACTTAGTCACCAAATAACTCCGGCAGGCGATCGCGCAGTTCAGCATTTAAACGTGGCAACTCGTCGCGCATCTGTAAGTACCAATCTCGGCGCTGCCGGTAGTGCCCGCACAGTAAGCGGTTGTCCCGCACCCATTCGTAAGCATTCGCGGCTATTTTCCGGCGCCGAGAAGTGTCAGAAATCAGGGAATTGAGTTTGGTTTCAAACTCTTTTTCATATCTATAAATCACTCCTGTTTCACCTTCGACAATCGAATGTTCGTACACAGTGGGACTTGCCAGCACCACTACTCCCCGCGCTGCACATTCAATAAATTTTAAGTCGGATTTAGTTTCGTTAACCGGGTTGGCAACAAGCGGGAGCAAAGCTATATCACAACTGTACATAATTTCTTGATACCGTTCGTAACTGCAAAATGGTTCAAATTCTTTTTGCTGTATTTTTAATGAGTCAAAAAATTTTCGGTCGTGGATTACTTTAACTCGAATCCGGTGTTTGTGTGCGAGTAAAACTCGATTGAGTGCTGCCATAATCGGCTGCCAATCTTTTTCGCGGTTGAGTGCACCAAAAAAAATTGTGACTGTATCTTCTGTCGGATAAATTCGCGCCGGAGGTAGATAAGCTAAGTGATTGGGAAATACAGCCACATTTGGATTGTATTGGCGCAAAATTTTGGCGAGGGGTTCTGTAGAAGTTTGAACGCAGTGACAGCCGCGATAGCTGAGGTAATTATTATCTGCATATTCGCGGCGACGAATGGGATTATCGTCAATTTCAGCTACTATTAAATAGCCTTGTTTAAGCAGTTCTTTGAGTTGGGGAATATAGCCGGGATATTGCATGATTGTCCGCTGCCAGATAAAGACTTTTTCTTCTTCCGGCAGCGGCGGAATTAATTCTGCTGTTTTCACGGCGGATACGGTGCGGACACCGGGAATTGTAGCGCTAAATTTGTCCGGTTCCAAAACTCGCACGCGATCGCACCCTGTAGGAGCCATAATGATAGTCTGAATCAGCAGTCTGCGCGCAGGTACGGTCGATTTGGTCGATCGCACGATATAATGTTCAGCACCGGTTTCCGTAGCAAAACTGCTCGATGTTAGCTCTAAAGCCTTTACCATAGGATGCAGTAATTCCTGAAACTGAACAAAATTTTCAGTTTTGTGTCCCTTCCCTTGAAATTCATAAACCTGCAATCCGGCTTGAGCAAATAGTGATTTAATACTTTCTAGGGTAAACCAGTGCTGCATCTTGTTGTCGGGATTTTCCCACTGTCCCCGCAACAGATTGACAATTCGCCGCCAGTATTGAACATTAGGGATTCTAGCGAGAATTTGCCCCTCTGGATTCAGCAAAGCACTGTACTGCTTGAGCACTTCCCAAGGGTTTTTGAGATAGGGTAGCAAGTCACCAAAAACCAAACAATCGACGGTTCCTGGGGCGATGTCGAGACTTTCGAGAGCAATTTCTTCAATATCGGCTACCGTCACCCAGTTTAGCCGATCGACTGCAATTTTAGCTTTTTCTCGATCGCATTCAATGCCAATATACTGACAATGGGGATTGATCAGCTTGTACTGTTCGCCCGTCGAACCCGTACCGCAGCCAATTTCAACAATGACTTTAGCATCCGGCGGTAGCAGCTTCAAGAGGTCGTGGTTGACGCGATCGATCACTTTCTCTAAAATTCCTGATTAGTTTATCGTAAAATAAAACAGAGCAACCCATGCCGACAGACAACCAGCCGAAGGTTAGCATTGCGATGCCAGTATACAATGGCGATCGGCACATTTGTCAAGCACCCAATTTTCTGTTGCCAACTCTTTCTTTTCCCTCTCTTCTCTTCCTCTGCGTTCTCGGCGCCCTCTGCGGTTCATTTAAGCTGTTCTGCATTTAAATTGTCTGTCAAAAAACAATCTAACTCTTGTGGGGTGGGCGTCCCGCCCGCCCTGAATATGCAATTTAAAGGCGCGACAGCTTAATCTTATTCACCCATCCTGCAATTATTGCTATATCTTAGCAAATATTGAGCAAAATTATAATTTATTCTTAACCCATATCCTCATTTAACGCGATTGAGGAGTTCCATTAATTCTGCTTTTTCCCCAATAATCAACACAACAATTTGCTAAATACATTAGAAACTATGAAGCCTAATCTAGGAATGAACATCGCCGGCTACATCAACGGCGAATTTGGCATAGGAGAAGGTGTCAGAGCAAACATCAGAGCCGCCGAAGCCGCCGGGATTCCCTTCGTCATCAACAATTTTACCCGCAGTCCCCACCGCAAGAAAGACACCACCTATCAAAATTTTAGCCAAGATAATCCCTATCCCGTAAACTTAATTCAAGTCAACGCCGATGAAGTTGCAACCTTTATCAAACATACAGGTTCCAGCTATTTTGAAAACAAATACAATATCGGCTTTTGGGCTTGGGAACTTCCCGCATTTCCCCCTGAATGGCAGCCAGCATTTAATCACTTTCACGAAATATGGACTTACAGCAACTATTGCGCCGAGGCAATTTCTGCACTTGCGCCCATTCCCGTCATCAAAATCATGCCTAGTATTGCTCTTCCCGCACCTTCCCTGAAAAGAGAAGCACTGAATTTACCTAAAAATAAATTTATTTTCTTGTTTGTATTCGACTTTTCCAGCCGCATCGAGCGCAAAAATACTTTAGCGACAATTCAAGCATTTAAACAAGCTTTTGGGGAAGATAAAAGCGTATTATTGGTCATCAAATCTTCTAATTCCAACCAATTTTCAGCGGCGCAAGCATCCTTAAACTCAACCATAGCAAATAATTCTAACATCAAACATCTAGACGGCTATTTGTCCAAAAATAAACTTAACGGTTTGCTATACAATTGCGACTGTTATGTATCCCTGCACCGCTGCGAAGGATTTGGCTTAACAATGGCTGAAGCCATGTTTTACGGCAAACCCGTAATTGCCACCGGCTATTCATCAAATACAGAATTTATGAATTTCGGCAACAGCTATTTAGTCAAGTATAAGTTAATCCCAATTGAGAAAGATTGCGGGCCTTACAAAAAAGGCAATGTTTGGGCCGAAGCGGATGTGGAACACGCTGCTGATTTAATGCGGCACGTCTTTAACAATTACCGGGAAGCTCAACAAATTGGAGCGATAGCTGCTGATGAAATTAAGACTTTACTGAATCCGCAAGCTGTCGGGAGAAAAATTCAAAACCGTCTCGAATATATTGCCGAAAATACAGATAATTTCAAAAGCTTGGAGCGCGGAATACGGAAAAAGTTCTCTCAGGGGGCGACAGTAAAAAATGCACCACCTTTAGTTAGTATTTGTATTCCGACATACAACGGAGAAGCATTTATTGGGGAAGCAATTCAAAGTGCTTTGGCCCAAACCTACCCTAACATAGAACTGATTATATCCGACGACGGCTCCACAGACCGCACAATTGCGATCGCCCAATCATTCCAATCACAAACCTCAGTCGATTTCCGCATCATACTGCACCGCAACTACGGCTTATCACAAAACTGGAATTTTTGCATATCCCAAGCAAAAGGTCAATACATTAAATTTCTCTTTCAAGACGACTTGCTCGCACCAGAATGTATTGAAAAAATGGTCGCAATCGCCCAACCCAACCCCAAAATAGGTATGGTTTTCTCCCCGCGCGGCATCACCATAGCTGAAGATGAATCTAACCCGATTTTGCGGATAGCTTCCCAATCAATTAAAGATTTGCATAAAAGTTGGTCTAATTTAAAATCTATTCAACCCGGAAAAGAATTACTGGCAGATACTAAGTGCTTGAGCAACCCCATCAACAAAATTGGCGAACCGAGTACCGTCTTAATTGCCGCGCGAGTCTTTGAAGAAATAGGATTATTTGATTCGGGATTATCTCAGTATGTAGACTTAGATATGTGGTGGCGAATCATGGGGAACTATCACATCGGATTTGTAGACGAAAAACTGTCCTCCCTGCGGATTCATCCCGAACAACAAACTTGGAAAAACTTCGCGGCTGGGGAAAATCATAAGGATGTAGTCAGATTTTACAAAAAACTCCTAAATAGTCCTGATTACAGTTTCCTGAATCAACAAATCAAACAGACCATCCGCCAAAAGCTGGCATTGAGAACCCAGCCGAGTTTATCGGAATTGTCAGCAATGCTCGATCAATACAAGAAATTCCCCTCAAAACAGCCTCTTCTCGCGCTGCGCCCCTACCGCCAACAGCTAGCTGAATATTGGCTGAATTTGCCAGCGGAAAAATTAGAAACTGCTTACTCGAAAGACATGGGGAAAGCTCATAAATTGCTACTAGATAGCGGTATCAAAAATGAAACTTTAACTGAGTCAGAACAAAGTTTTGTCCAGCAGTTATCCTCGAAACTTGCTGAAGGAGGGGAAATTGCCGAGAAGATTGAATATCTCCTCGCAGCGATGCTGTACTGCGACGCTTATCAGTTGCCACTTGATTATAACAATGCAGCGATTCCCCAGTGGTTTTTTGACGATTTTCTGAAATTCCTATTTCAGTCGCCGAATTATTTTAAACTGAGATGTGGGGCCATTGTCAAGAACGGGCAAGATGCCCGTTCCACACAAGATGAATTTTCTAGTGGAACAGGCATCTTGCCTGTTAGTTCCACACAAGATGAATTTTCTGGTGGAACAGGCATCTTGCCTGTTGCTTCCACACAAGATGAATTTTCTGGTGGAACAGGCATCTTGCCTGTTAGTTCCACAAC
>NZ_JAUBTI010000002.1:102073-127186 GCF_036702415.1 Microcoleus sp. D3_18a_C4
TTCTAGTGGAACAGGCATCTTGCCTGTTGCTTCCACACAAGATGAATTTTCTAGTGGAACAGGCATCTTGCCTGTTGGTTCCACACAAGATGAATTTTCTAGTGGAACAGGCATCTTGCCTGTTGGTTCCACACAAGATGAATTTTCTGGTGGAACAGGCATCTTGCCTGTTGGTTCCACACAAGATGAATTTTCTGGTGGAACAGGCATCTTGCCTGTTAGTTCCACACAAGATGAATTTTCTAGTGGAACAGGCATCTTGCCTGTTCCTAAACAAGTAATTGAGAAGGGTGCAAGATATCAGTTTCAACCCAAGTCGGAAGTTGAAATGTACTCTGAATATTTCCAGCAGTTAATCAAGTACGTCGCAGCTAATATCGCCAGTTTCCCCGATTCAGAGGTTTGGCGTTATTTGGCGGATTTTATTGCGAAAAATGTTAGATTCCAAGCTTTGTATTTGAGCGAGGTCAATCTGCTCAATATATTGAGTCAGCGAGCTGATATTCTGGAATTTTATTTGAAAAATATCGGCAGTCAAATAGAATGGAATTTTCCTCAGATAGAACCTGAAAGAACTAAAATCCGAGTTGGCTTTTTGCTGGATAAAATTAGTGATGAATCCGAGACTCGTGCAGCAATTTCGAGTTTTGAATATTTAGACAGAAGCAAATTTGAAATTATTGTGTACTATTTCCAGGTACAAGACGAGCGACTGGGGAAATATTGCGAAAATTGCGCTGACCAACTGGTGCAACTGTCAGAAACTTTGCCCAATCAAGTCCGAGAAATGCGATCGCACGATTTAGATATTCTGCTAATCTGCACCAATACTACCGACACTTCTCAACCAAGCGCGCTGCTGTGCCTGCACCGACTAGCGCGGGTGCAAATAGCTACCGGTGCATCAACCCCCGCAACCACCGGCGCCCGAAATATTGATTATTTCATTGCCGGAGATTTGACATTGCCCGCAGGTGCTGCAGCAGAGTATCGCGAAAAATTAATTACTTTAAAAGGGTCGGGAGTTTGTTTAAGCTATACTGTAGGATCAGCACCTGGCAGAGTTGAACCGACTCGCAGGAGTTGGGGAGCCACCGACGAATCTGTAGTGTTCATGTCCGGCGCTCAAGCTTTCACAATTATCCCAGAATTGAGAGAAACTTGGGCCAAAATTATTGCGGCGGTACCAAATTCTATTTTAGTTTTGTATCCCTTTCGTTCGCGCAATGAAAACTATCCGACGGTGCCTTTTTACAACCAAATTCGATCGCTCTTTGCCGAATTTGGGATTGACAAAAAGCGCTTAGTTGTGATTAAGGCGCTGCCATCTCGCGCAGATTGCATAAAATGTCTGGAATTGGCTGATATATATTTAGACTCCTATCCATACAGCAGTGGCTGCTCCTTAGCAGAACCCCTGTTGGCAGGGTTGCCTGTAGTGGTAAGAAAAGGGCAAACAACTCGATCGCGACAATCAGCCGCAGTGCTCGAAGAACTACTACTTCCGGAACTGGTAGCAGACAGCGAGAAGTCTTATTTAGAGCTGAGTACAGCACTGGGAACCAACCCAGAACTGCGCCGGCACTACCGCGATCGAATCCAGCAAAAAATGGCGGCAAACCCCAAATATCTCGACAGTCGCGCTTGCTCGACCCAACTCGAAACACTCTTTGAAAGACTATTCCGAGAGTGAAGGAAGAAGGAAGTTCAGCAACTAAGCAGTGTACGGGATTTAACGGATGGATGTTGAGGGAAGAAGGAAGATGGCAGAAGTAAAGATTTTCCCACTCTCCCACTCTCGCATCCCCCTACCATTCTGAGACCCGCGGGGAACCCCTCGCTAGGCAGAGCGTCAAGAAATAGACAGCAATAGCGCTAGCCCACTGACGGTCTGCTATCATCGGGGAATCGAGGGGTTAGTGGTTGTCGCTCTTTTCCTGCCACAGCTAAATTAAAAGGGGAAGCGCAAGTCAGTTGGAGATAAAAAAATGACAGGACTTTTTCAAATAGGCGATAAATTACTGCAAGCTCAGGATATGCCATCGCTCCTGAAGCGATACCAGTTGATGCCGCAATTCTTGCGGGGTGTAATAGTAGACCAAGCGATCGCATCCTTTAGTTGCAGCGACGAAGAACGCAAATCCGCCGTGGAGAACTTTCTGGCACAACACCAACTGACAGCCCAGGAAGCCAAAGAAGCTTGGCTGCGCGGCCAAAATATGACGGAAGAAGAACTTCAAGAGATGGCCGTTAGGCCCTTGCTGATCGAAAAATTTAAGCAAGCCACTTGGAGACCTAAAGTAGATAATTATTTTTTAACCCGCAAAGCCAGCCTAGACCACGTAGTCTATTCCCTGGTACGCACCAAAAATCCAGCACTGGCAAACGAACTTTACTTTCGCATCCTCGAAGGGGAACAAACCTTTGCTGAAGTTGCCCGCGACTATTCCGAAGGGCCGGAGTCCAAGTCAGGCGGCTTGTTGGGCCCAGTACCCCTCAGCCAGCCCCACCCGGCAATCAGCAAACTTTTGTCCGTCAGCCAGCCAAATCAACTGTGGACGCCGCGTCCTCTGGCAGAATGGATGGTAATTATTCGACTAGAAAAGTTCATGCCGGCCCAGCTCGATGAATCGATGCGGCTGCACTTGATTAACGAACTCTTTGAAAGCTGGCTCGCCGAACAGATATCGCAAATAGGCCCGCTACAGCCCCTCTCCTCCGTGTCTTCAATTTCATGACAATCCAGCAATTGGGTCAGGGGCCCCCGGATTTATCCGTGGAGACTTGAAAAAGCGTAGCATCCTGACAAAAACCCCCTGGATTCATCTGTGGATTCAATCTAAAATCTAAAATCTAAAATCTAAAATTGGATGACTTCTTCCGCTGTTTCCCTCTCCCAAATTCAGGATTTCCTAGCTCAAACACCTCCCTTTGACCGACTGTCAGAGACGGCTCTGACAGCCTTGGTGGCTAAATGCCAACTCCTTGGCTACCGGACGGGGCAACCCCTGTTTGAACGGGAAAAAATGCCGACTCAGGTGGCAATTATCTATCAAGGCCAGGCCCGGCTGCTGGGCTTTGACCAGCGCTCGCAGCGCCACGTAAGTTTGCGCTTGGTGCAGTCGAAGGAAATCCTGGGCTGGGCTGGCTTGCTCAGGGGAGTTCCCTGCGAAACGGCGATCGCCTCTACAGATGTGATCGCGATCGTCCTAGCTGCCGAAGATTTCCTGAGCGTACTGGAAAAACAGCCGACATTTGGAGAAGCCTTTCGCGAACACTGTTCCTTGAGCGAAGTATTTGAACTGTTGAGCCTGGAATTGCAGCGCCAAGCCGACGGCACTTCCAATCTCAAGGAACTCACCCTGCAAGCTTGGCAAGATGCGACAGTTGTCAACGTACCAAACGGCAACAAAAAAACTCAAGACATCGCCAAAGAGCTAGATGCCGATCGAGTGTGGCTTGTCAGCAGCGGCGTCTTGGGCGACTTTCCCACCGGCAGCCGCTTCTCTGTGGAAAACGCAGCCAAATCCTTAAAAGTAGAAGGCCGCCTCGGCGCGCGATTGGTAGGCTTCCGGGAACCCCCAGAACCCCAACTCGAAACAGAGTCATCAAATGGCACGACAGATACAGTAGGCCCAGGGCAGAATCCGTCCGGCGGAAAATCGATCGAGGTTATAGTCGCCCCAGACCGTCCCCCAGAACCCAAAACCGACCCCCAAACAAAGGATGCGGGGAGATACCCAGTTTTCCGCGCCAAAGGGCAGATTGACGCCCCGCTAGCTTGCTTCCAAATGTTGAGCAAGTATTTCGGCCTCAAGTTTCGTCGAGATATCATCCGCAAAGTTCTAGAAAATCAGTTAAAAACCGCCGGTTCTATCAGTATGCAAGCCTGCGGGGCGATCGCCCAAAGCATCGGCCTCACGCCCCAATTGGCGCAAGTGCCCGCAGAAGCAATCAACCGCATCAAAGCGCCCGTAATGATTAAATGGGAAACCAGCTTTGCCATTATTTACAGCATCACCGAGCAAGAATTGGTGATGGCGACACCCGAAAAAGGGTTAATGCGGAAGCGGATACCTCAGTTTAAAGAAATCTGGGGAGAATCAGGAGAAGTCCTGCTGCTGCAAGCTCCGCAAGTTGAACAAAAAGAGCAGTTCAGCTTCTGGTGGTTTGTGCCGGCCCTCATGGAACACAAGACAGTGTTTTTTGAGGTGTTGCTTGCTTCGTTTTTTGTACAGTTATTTGGTCTTGCCAACCCATTAATCAGCCAAGTAATTATTGATAAAGTCTTAGGTCAGCGCAGCATTGACACCTTAGATATTTTGGGGGCATTTCTGTTAGGTGTTGCCCTGTTTGAAGGACTGCTCAACGGTTTGCGTACCTTTTTGTTTATAGATACCTCAAACCGCATTGATGTCAAATTGAGTGCGGAGGTAATCGACCACTTGCTCCGGCTGCCCCAAAATTACTTTGACAATCGGCGCGTCGGAGATTTGGTCTACAAATTCAGCATGATGGGCCAGATTCGGGAATTCATGACGAGTACAGCTCTGACAGTGGTTCTCGATGCGGTATTTTCGGTAGTTTACGTCGCCGTGATGCTCTCCTACAGCGTGCAGCTAACGTTTGTATCTTTGGCAGTGGTACCGATACTGGGGCTGATGATTGTTCTAATCAATCCGCTGGTGCTGCGCCTGATCAAACAGAGAAATATGCGTTTTGCTGACTCTCAATCTTATCTAGTGGAAGTAGTCAGCGGGATTCAAACTGTTAAGGCTCAAAATATTGAATTGAAATCCCGTTGGGAGTGGTCGAGTCGCTACGCAAAATACATTACAGCCAGTTTTAAAACAATTATCACGGGGACTACGGCCGGTACGATTAGTGGCTTTTTAAACCAGGTGGGTAACTTAGCTCAGTTGTGGGTGGGAGCTTATTTGGTACTGGGAAATGAGATTACTTTGGGTCAGTTGATTGCTTTCCGAATTATTTCCGGGAACGTGACTGGTTCGCTGCTGCGTTTTGTGAGCGTGTGGCAGAGTTTTCAAGAAGTATCGATGTCGATCGATATGCTTAAGGATGTCGTCGATACGCCGACGGAAACCAGCGAGGAAGACCGCAGCAATATCCCGCTGCCGGCAATTCAAGGGCAGGTTACCTATGAGGAGGTTTCCTTCCGATTCCTGGAGAGCGGGGCACTGCAATTGGCTAATGTTAATTTGGAATTTCCCCCTGGCAGTTTTGTGGGAATTGTGGGGGGAAGCGGTTCCGGTAAAAGTACGGCGATGAAGCTGTTGCAGCGTCTTTATCCGCCGTTGTCGGGCCGGATTTTTATTGACGGCTATGACATTGCCAAGGTGGAATTATATTCGCTCCGCAGCCAACTTGGGGTGGTGCTGCAAGATACTTTGCTGTTTAACTGCTCGGTACAGGAAAATATTGCTCTGAGTAATCCCGATGCGAGTACGGATGAGATTGTGCGAGCTGCGAAATTAGCGGTAGCTCACGATTTTATTATGGGCTTGCCTGCTGGCTACAATACGATAGTCGGAGAGCGTGGTTCCTCGCTTTCTGGGGGTCAAAGGCAGCGTTTGGCGATCGCCCGGACGATTTTGCAAAACCCGAAACTGCTGATTTTGGACGAAGCTACAAGCGCCCTCGACTACCATTCCGAACGCCAAGTTTGCAATAACTTAGCAGAAGCTTTCGCCGGCCGCACGGTGTTTTTCATTACTCACCGCCTGACTACCATCCAAAACGCTGATGTAATTATTATGATGGATCAAGGTTCTGTAGTCGAGCGGGGAACTCATAAAGAATTAATGGCTCTTAAAGGGCGTTACTACTGCCTCTTCCAACAACAAGAGTCATCGAATACCTAATCTCTAACAACTCACAACCGATCGCTAACCCTTAACAACTGAGAACTAACAAATGGCTATGAAATCGTTAATACTTTCTGAGCAACCAGTCATTCTCGAAAAACCAGCGATTTGGTCGCACTTGTTTTTGTGGATGATCATGCTGATGACCACTTCTGCTGTAGTTTGGGCTTATTTTGCTAGCGTAGAGCAAGCTGTCCCCGCTGTCGGCCAATTAGAGCTAAAAGATGGTGCTAGAGACATCCAAGCACCTGCTACGGGCGCTGTGGTGAGACTTCACGTTGAAAATGGCGATCGTGTGGAAAAGAACCAGCCTCTGCTCACTTTCAACCCCGTTGCACCCAGTGCCGATTTAACATCGATTCAGAAAACTAAAGAAGCTCTGGAAAAGGAAAATAAATTTTACGAAGATGTTGTCAGCGGCAAAATTCAAGGCGCTGTTCCTTCTAACCTAGAATCAACAATCAAGGACAGACAGAGCCTCACAGCACAAAATCAAGTGCTGCAAGCTTTGATTGACGAACTGTACCTCAACAGGGGAGCCAGCGGAAATTTTGATGCTGCTCAGCAAGGACTTTATGTTAATTATCGATCGGAATTTCTGTCTCGCGTCGCCGCAGCTCAAGGCCAAGTTCAGGAGTTGGAAAAACAACTGAAGCAAGCTCAGGATGCTGAGAAAGCCGCCGGCGATCAAATGACAGTGGCACAGCAACAATTGGGTTTTGCCCAGAACCAATTAAATTATGCTCAGCAGCAGTTAGCTTCTTCGCAAGAGCAAGTAAAATCAGCCCTGGCTCAGAGAGATTTGGCCCAAGAACAGTTAGCGAAATCTCAACAAGTATTGAAGTCGAATCAAAACATTCTAGGCAGACTCGCCCCCCTGGTAGAGGAAGGAGCCATCGCTGAACTGCAAAAAGAACGTCAAGAGCAAGATGTTTTCAGAGGCCAAAGCGACGTTCTCAAACAGCAAGATCAAATCAAGCAGCGCGAAGGTGAAATCAACTCTCGCAAAGGCGAAATTAACACACGCCTCGGTGAAATCAATACGCGCCGAGGCGAAATTAACGCGCGTCAAGGTGACATCCAAAAAATTACTGCTGAAATACAGCGTCACCAAGGAGAGCAAGCGCGCCTTCTGGAGTCCATCGCCCGCGCCGAAGAACAGTTGAAAAACACCAAGGATACCTGGGCGAAAGAACTTTATACCAAAATTGCTGAAAACCAGAAACAAATTGCCAGCAGCGATTCTCAGCTAAGCCGCTTCAAAGTGGAAAACCTGAAAAAGCTGTCTGAGGTGAACGCTCAGCTAGAAAAGGCTCAACAAAACCGCGACACTCAAGTGATGAAAGCTCCCGTATCGGGTGTAATCTTTGATTTGAAGCCTTCTACGAAGGAGAAAGCTAAGTTGGATATGGCGAAAGATCCGATATGCCAATCCATTATTAATTCGGTGGTGAAACCGGGCGAACCGCGCCCAGCACGCTGCGAAGAAGCTTATTACGAAGCGCAGCAAACGGAAAAGCTGCTCAAAGTTTTGGATGACGAAAACGGTCTGGAAGCAGTGGTTTACCTGGAAAACAGCAATGTGGCTCTGGTATTGGATGCTTTGAGACAGAAGCGGGCAAAATTGGAGCAGTATCACGGCAAGCAATTAGACGGAGAAAAGATTGACTGCGAAACAGGTAAAAGTTGCGTTTGTCCAGAGAAGGAAGTTAACAGAGAGAAACTGGGTTTGACGAAATACCAATGCGTGCCTGTGGAAGTGAATGTAGAAGCTTTCCCGGCGCTGGAGTTTGGTACTGCTGAGGGTGAAGTGATAGAGATTAGCAGCGATGCTGAGCCTCCTACTGAACTGCGGAAATACTACGCTTTCAAAACCAAAATTAAGCTCAAAAATCAGAAGTTTGTTTTGAACAAGGGCAAGGCAAATGAAGTGGAGGTTAACTTGCAGTCGGGAATGTCCGTGAGTTCTAATATCAATATTGGCAAGCGAACTGTTTTGCAGATGTTTATCAACCGATTTACTGGGAAAATGGATACGTTCAAGACTATTAAGTAATTCGGTTAACCGCTATAAAGGAGTAGGGTGCGCCTAGCGCACCTTACCGCTATAAGTAAATACAACGTCCTTGATAAAATTAGGTGGTTAAAACCCCTCAGAAGTCAAACTTTCGTCGGCGGCTAGACTGAGCTTCGTCGAACGTCCCTCGCTGACTAAAAAATAAAGGGTATTTAAGCCGGGTTGATATAAAATGGTGATGGCAATCGGTGCGATCGCACATTGATGAAAAAATTAATCTTATTTACTCTATATCTAATTCCTGTCCTCTTATTAATCGGATTTGTAGCGAATTTTAGCGTTAACGTTCCCGTTGATGACGAGTGGAGGTTAGCTAGCCTTTTTGAAAAAATAGCTGGGGGAAAGGTAACTTTTAACGATTTTTGGGCTTTGCACAGCAACCACCGCATAGTTTTCCCTAAAATAATTATTGCGGTGCTGGCTTTTGCTTCCCGATGGAATATTAATTATCAGTTGTGTCTCAGCATAGGTTTGGCTGCGATAACTTTTATCGCTATCTACAAGTTATCCTCAATGCAAGTTAAGAATGTTGGGGATGATTTGTGGCATTTAGCTAATATTTTAACTTGTATTTTGCTGTTCTCCCTGGTTCAGCACGAAAACTGGCTTTGGGGATTTCAACTCGCTTGGTTTTTCGTAAATTTTTGTTTTGTCGCTGCGGTTTATGCGCTGGTTTCAACTCACAAATTATTGCCTAATATAGCGGTTTTTAATCGGATGAAACAAAGATGTTGCACCACGATCAATAAGCTATTTAGGAACGGGCAAGATGCCCGTTCCACAAGAAAATTGAATGTTTGTGGAACGGGAATCTTGCCCGTTATTGAGAATGATGCAACACCTCAGATCAAACAGAGTAGGGACACGGCACTGCCCTGTCCCTACGATATTCAAATATCGATTGCGGCTGTATTCTGCTTTATTGCGAGTTTTTCCCTGGCCCAAGGTTTGCTTTCTTGGTTGGCTGCAATTCCGGCTGTGGCGGCTGTAGAAGGAAATGCGGCGCAGAAAAGAAAAAGACTTATTGTCTGGATGCTGCTGTTTTTGGCAACTTGTGCTGTTTACTCAATAGATTATCATCCTAGCCGCAAAGCAAGTATTATTTCATTGTTGAATAAGCCGCTGGTGGTTATTGATTACTTTTTAAGTTTGCTGGGTTCGCCAATTGTGCGATCGCCTGGAATTTCAGCATTAGTTGGATTGCTAATATTTGCAAGTTTCTTATTTTTGGTATTCTATTTCTTTGTCATTGGGAGCCCTGCGAAGCCATCTCCCGCCCCTGCGATCGCTTCGTTCCTCGCAATGACAGATAGGAATGATATTTCTGAAAGCTATAGCAATCCCAACTCAGTTATGAACGTGGTTCAGGCTGCGAAGCTGGACGGGCAAGATGCCCATCCCACAATTCATTTAGGATTACGGCAAGATACTCATTTCAAAATTGATTTAGGAGTGCAATATCAGGCTTTACCTTGGCTGTCAATAGGTTTTTTTTCGGTTTTATCTTCTTTGTTTATTACGGCTGGCAGGGCTGAATTCGGGGCAATTCAGGCGCTAGAATCGTCTAGATATACGACTAATTCAATTTTGCTATTAATTGCTGTGGTTCAGCTAGGGCAATTGTTGGTCAGAGGTAATTATCAAGAAACAAAAGCAACGTTAAAGAGGAATTATAAATTTATTTATCGGGTAGTTGCAGGGCTGTTAATTGCTACAATTATTGTTAACTCTCAACAGGCGATCGCCCAATCTCGATCTGCACTTCTTTATAAACAAGGCGCTCAAGATTGTTTGCAGTTAATTAACTATCTGGAACCCTCGGATTTTTTCCAAAATTCGCCGGAAAGCTGTTTGAGGGTGCTGAGCAAAAAAACTTGGCTGGTGAGAGAAGGCGCTGCAATTATCGACAAAATAGGTTGGATAAAGTTCGCGAAAAATGTAGAGTTTATTTCTAATACCGAGAAAGTTTACGGGTATTTAGACCAACCTCAAACTAGCGAAAAATCCTTGACTGTTAAGCAAAATGATGCTGTCAAGGCTGCTGGTTGGGCGGTTTGGCCAGAAAAATTGCAACAGCCGAATATTGTACTGCTATCTGTCGGGGACAAAAAATCTTTTTTTGCTAACGCTTATGTCAATTTGGACAGTCCCGACATTGCTGAGAGTTTAAAATCTGAGTTATACAATAATGCCAGGTGGGCTGTTGATTTGTCGGATAATAATTTGCCGATCGCCCAAACAGAAATTAAAGCTTGGGTGTATAATCCTGTGGACAACCAGTTTGTCCAGTTGCGCGGAGGATGAGGAGTGAAAATTTCTGTGATTATACCAGCTCACAATGAGGAGGGCTGTTTGTACGGTACTGTGCGGGCGATCGCCCAGACGCTCGATTTAGAAGGCATTCCGCACGAAATTTTGATTGTCAATGACAACAGTGTCGATCGAACTCTTGATATTTGCCAGGAGTTGTCAGAGACTTTTCCCACAGTGAGATACATCAACAATCAACCTCCGAATGGTTTCGGATTTGCTGTGCGCCGGGGATTGGCGGAATTTGACGGAGATGCTGTCGCTATTGTGATGGCGGATGCTTCCGACGATCCGATGGATTTGGTAGCAGGATATCGCCAGTTGCAAGCAGGATATGATTGTGTTTTTGGTTCCCGCTTTATCAAAGGCGGCTTTATAGTTGATTATCCAATTCACAAGTTAGCAATTAACCGCTTAGCAAACTGGTTTGTCAAAAGTATTTTCGGCTTGCGGTACAGCGATGTCACCAATGCTTTTAAGATTTACCGCCGAGAAGTAATTGAAGGCGTACAACCGATTTTGAGCCATCATTTTAATTTGACAGTCGAACTGCCTTTAAAAGCAATTGTTCGGGGTTTTTCCTATACGGTGATTCCTCTGAGGTGGTACAATCGGACTGCGGGTATGTCTAAGCTGAAAATCAAAGAGATGGGCAGTAGGTATTTGTTTATTGTCTTGTATGTCTGGCTGGAAAAACATCTCTCTCGCGGCGACTACCACCGGACTAGAAAGATAGCAAAACTAAAAGTGAATGCCTGAGAGAATTTTAATTGTTGGTGGTGCTGGTTTCATCGGTAGTTGTTTGGCAATTGGCCTGAAGAAACTGCACCCGGAATGGCAAATAATTTGTTTAGATAACCTGCGTCGCCGGGGTTCGGAATTGAATCTGCCTCGGCTTAAAAGTTGCGGTATTCAGTTTGTTTACGGGGATATTCGCACAGCGGCAGATTTAGATCCAGTTGCACTCAATTCTGACTGCATTATAGATTGTGCTGCGGAGCCTTCTGTGCTGGCTGGTTTTAGTTCGCCTCAGTACGTTTTGCAGACGAATTTACTGGGCACTGTAAATGTTTTGGAGTTGGCGAGACAAACGGGTGCGAGTTTGCTGTTTTTGTCTACGAGTCGGGTTTATCCGATCGCCAGTGTCAAATCTATCAAGTTGTTGGAGTTACCGACACGATTTGCGATCGCCCCTGAGCAAACTTTACCCGGTATATCTGAGTTGGGCATATCAGAAGACTTCCCATTAAAAGGACACCGTTCGCTTTACGGAGCAACTAAATTAGCTTCGGAATTGCTGATTGAGGAATACAGGGAAGCATACAATGTGGCGGCAATTATTAACCGTTGCGGGTTAATTACCGGTGCTTGGCAAATGGGTAAAGTCGATCAGGGAGTTTGCGGTTTGTGGGTGGCGGCTCACTATTTTCAAAAGTCGCTGAGTTATATCGGTTTTGGCGGCAGCGGGAAGCAAGTTAGGGATTTACTGCACGTTGAAGATTTGTTGAGGTTAGTTAATTATCAATTAGAACATTTTGCTGAATTTGACGGCGAAGTTTTTAATGTGGGCGGCGGTTTGAGCAACAGTCTTTCTTTGGTTGAGACAACTGATTTGTGCCAAAAGATTACCGGGAAATCGATTTCAATTAATCCTGTTTTGGAGGAACGCGCGGGGGATATTCCGATTTTTATTACTGATTCTTCTAGGGTGATGGAGAAAACAGGATGGCGGCCTGTTATTGGGCCGGAAGCAGCTTTGCAGGATATTTATAATTGGATTGCTGCTAATGAGGTGGTGTTAAGTTCGATATTGTAGGGAGTTTTTTAATGGCAGATTGCAAATAGTATGGTGCGTCGCTATGGGAAATTTCGCCACTATTTGAGTGACTAGAACCGACGCACCCTACGGCGAAATTTCATCCCCGTCTAAAATTCCCACCATTAGTGCGTCGCTATGGAAAATTTCGCCACTATTTGAGTGACGAGAAGCGACGCACCCTACGGCGAAATTTCATCCCCGTCTAAAATTCCCACCATTACCTTCAACAAATCGTCTAAATCGTCAGGAACTGTAAACAAATGGGTGTCTTGAAAAATAGTCTGCTGATTTCTATCTAACTTGCCAAATCGCCAGATATCTCCCATTGTCACCGCACCATAAAAGATATTTTGGTCTTCAACGTGCGACATCGCAATTAATTGTACAGCTAGTTGAGTAAATCCTCTGGTCATATCGTCGTTTTTTGCTTCAATAACTAGCAACTCTTGATTTGACTTCACGAGATAATCTAAACTTCCCTTTAACCAGCTATTAACGTTGAGAGTATACTCAAATCGCAGTTGACATTGACAGTATCGGATGAGATCCAGCAGCACAGGGGATACTAATGATTCTCTTCTAGCTGTTTCGCTGCTGAGACTGACCAAGGGAAGGATATCTTCTATTTTATCTCTAAGCTCTATAAGTCTGTCTAAGTGTCTAGTTGTTTTGGGTAAAGATAAGCTTCCTTTACTTAGCGAGTAATCAAATTCTGCTAAAATTTCATCCGTTTCGTAAGGTAAGTCAAAGTATGAACGAAAGGTATATTCTCGACCTTCATCTAAGATTTTTTGCTTAACCATACTATTTTAATTTGCAAGGGGGTTTGTTTGTACATTATATATCATTTTTTACAGCCTTAGAAGAGGAAGTATGGTCTATTTTTAACACGACTCAGCATTTATCCCCAAACTTCTGTCAAATCCAAGACAAACCCCGGCAACACATCTTCACCGGACAAAGTAACAGGATTTTCCAGCACTTCTACATCTTGATTTGGCCTGTAAATTTCCACCTTTCTGTTTTTTCTATCTATCAACCAACCTAAACGAACCTGGTTTTCCATGTATTCTTTCATTTTCTCTCGCACTGGCTTCATATTGTCACTTTTAGAACGAAGTTCTACCACAAAATCAGGACACAAGGGAATAAAGCTTTCTTTTTGTTTTGGGGTGAGTGCATCCCACCTTTCTTGACGCACCCAAGCTGCATCGGGAGAGCGATCGGCTCCATTGGGTAAGTGAAAACCAGTAGAAGAGTTAAATGCTTTACCTAGTTTAGTTTGGCGGTTCCACAGCCAGAGTTGCCCGCTTAAATCTGAGTTTATGCGTCCTGTTTCGCCTCCGGTTGGTGGGTTCACGATTAATTCTCCTGTTGCTGTGCGTTCTAATTGTAACTCCCGATTGGCGATCGCCAATTCAACGAACTGTTCGTGGGTAACGGTGAGTGTTAGTGTGAGTGGAATATTGACTGGAAGGGCAGCGGATGATTGAGTTTGTGTCATCATTTTTGTCCTCAAGGTGATGCTTTAATGGCAGCTTCATCCTAATTAGAGAAAGCCAGAAATGCGGGATACTTTGTAACTTTTATGATAACACTTAAAAGTGCCATCTACAAAGTGCGATCGACCTTTTGTCCACCAAAGCTCGATCGCATCTGGTATCATAGAAAAAAAGTTCCCCGCCCAGACGCAAAAACATGATAACTTCTACAGTTGTTGCCCCATCGAAAATCTACTCTCTAGAAGCATGGATGGAAAGTCCAGCGGATCTGCAAGAGTGGGTTGATGGCGAATTATTGGAGAAAAATGGCATGACTCTCAAGCATAGCAGAGTGCAAGGAAATCTTTACTTTTATTGGAGAACGTACAAAGACTCTAGCGGACAAGGAGGGGAGGTTTATACTGATGTTCCCTGCCGCACAAACAACCAGGGGCGCTATCCTGATGTTGCCTACCTTCCCCCGGAATTAGCAGCACAATTTGGCAATCTCAAAGTGCTGCCGCAAAGTTTTCCTTTATGTGCTGAAATTGTTTCACCAACAGATTTGGCGGAAGATGTAATTGCTAAAGCTACAGAATATTTAGAATCGGGAAGTGAGGAAGTTTGGCTGGTATATCCTGAAAACCAATGGATTATTGTAGTAACAAAACAAAGCCGAAGCATCTTTATTGCTGGCGAAGCTGTTAGCACTCAAATTGTTTTACCGGGTTTTAGTATTCCAGTAGATGAGTTATTAAAATGAGCGCTTTCCCTACATTCTCATTTTCAGCCTCCGACGGCAAGTGTCGATATTGAGGAAGATACTCACTTGTTGGGTTTCGATGCTTTAACAAACATTTGCCCTCCCAAAAAACGCCACAACAAAGGCAATTTTAAGTAAATTTTTAACAGCAAGGGCGAGGCCGGTCTGCCTTTCGTCGAAAAGGGCAAAAATCTCGGTACAATCAGGTCAATTTCAAACCCGACAGTTTGTAAAAGCTCTTGTAGCGATAAATGCGTTATCGGTAATTGATGGTCGATAAAATCGTAGTATTCCTTGTAGGAATATTTAAAATTAGGCTGAATTACCAACAGAGAACCGCTAGGCTTGAGGGCCTCGAAGCAAAAAGAGATAATTTCTACAAGTTCCTCTTTGTTGCGGAGGTGCTCAAAAAAATTTGAGATAAAAATGCGATCGAACTGTTCGGTAAAAAATGTGTGACTCTCCAAATTTAAGACATCAATATTAAGCACATTTACATCAGCATTAGCAAATAACTTTGAATCGGGATTAAGATCAATTAAATATTTTTTTTTAGCCCGAATTTGATTGATAAACTCGCAGTAACCGCCGCCAATATCTAAAACGGTTGATTCGGGAGGAACATAATCTTGTAAGAATTCGTCAATTAAAACTTTCCATAGTGCCACCTTCGCTTGCATTTGTCGGGAATCAAAGCGATTGGCATACAACTTTTTGAGATATGTGTCAGTTTTCATAGTAAAATAGCCTAGACTGAGTATGAGTTTATCACGCGATACAGCCAACTATGAATGTTATATCTACTGAAATACCGGAAGTTCTGATTATTGAGCCGAAAATTTTCGGAGACGATCGCGGTTTCTTTTTTGAGAGTTTCAATCACAAAGCTTTTGTAGAAAAAACAGGCGTGACGGCCGAATTTGTGCAAGACAATCATTCCAAATCTTCTCAAAATGTGCTGCGCGGTTTGCACTACCAACTGCAGCAGCCTCAAGGCAAATTGCTGCGGGTAGTTGCTGGCGAAATATTTGATGTAGCAGTGGATATTAGACAAAGTTCGCCGAATTTTGGAAAGTGGGTGGGGTGTTTGCTGAGTGCAGAAAATAAACGGCAATTTTGGGTGCCTGCGGGATTTGCACACGGTTTTTTAGTGGTTTCCCAGACTGCTGAAGTTTTGTATAAAACTACAGATTATTATGCACCGGCACACGAGCGGTGTATCCTGTGGAATGACCCCGATTTGGCGATCGACTGGCCGCTAGATGGTGCCCAACCCATCTTATCAGCTAAAGACCAAGCTGGACAAACGTTGAAAACAGCTCAAGTGTTTTGATTATGAAAATTTTACTCGCAGGTGGCAGCGGACAGCTAGCTCAAGAATTGCAGCCGATTTTATTATCTTCGGGAGAGGTAATTGCGGTCGATCGCACTCGCCTCGATTTATCCCAACCGGAAAGCATACGTCAAGCAATGGCTGAAATTCAACCGGATTTAGTCGTCAATGCGGGTGCTTACACTGCGGTAGACAAAGCAGAAAGCGAACCGGAATTAGCAAACGCCATCAACGGTATTGCACCCGGAATTCTCGCAGAAGAATGCGAAAAACTGGGAGCAAGTTTGATGCACTTTTCTACTGATTATGTATTTGACGGCAGCCACGGTTCTGCTTATCGGGAAACAGATTCTACGAACCCGCTGGGAACTTACGGCAAGTCTAAATTAGCAGGGGAGGAAGCAATTCGGAAAGCGGGAAACCGACATATTATTATTAGAACAGCCTGGGTTTACGGCAACGGTGGCAAAGGTAATTTTGTCAAAACCATGTTGAGGTTGGGAAAGGAAAGGGAAGAAATTAGAGTAGTAGCAGATCAGATCGGCAGTCCTACTTGGACGGGCGATTTAAGTGCGGCTACTTCGCAAATTATTCCTCTCCTTGGGCCAGAAAGTTTTGGGACTTACCACTACACTAACAGCGGTGTTTGTAGTTGGTACGATTTTGCGATCGCCATTTTTGAGGAAGCAGCACAACTCGGCTTTCCCCTAAAAGTTCAGCGCGTAATTCCCATCACCACCTCCGAATATCCGACACCCGCAAAACGTCCCGCTTTTTCTGTCCTCTCTACAGTAAAAATATCAGCACTTCTAGGCACGTATCCTCCTCACTGGCGGCAAGGGCTCAGACAAATGCTGGCAAGAGAAGTGAAATAAAAAATTGAGGAAAACTCAAAACGCTAGGGCGGGTTTTGTTCAGAAATCATCTGTTATAAGCTGTCCCGCATCTAAGTTGTATTTTTCGGGCGGGCGGGACGCCCACCCCACAAGAATTTCATCAAACTTGACTGTAAAATTTAGATGTGCCTGGGCTTATGCAAAGTTTCTCACCTAAACCCGCCTTTACCAATTAAAAATCTCCCCATGTCTGAATCCATGAAAATCAAGCAACAATATATTTTAATTGCCGCATCAGTTCTCGGCATTCTAATACCAGCTTCATATATTTTGTACTTGATATCCCAAGCAGGAGACTTGTCTAACTTTGATTATTGGTGGATGACATGGAATTTTTATTCAGTAGAGGGTTTCTCTACCAATCCTTTTAATTGGATATTTCGGGCCAACGAGCATTTTGTCTTGATTCCGGCAATTATTTATGGCTTGAATATAGCAGTCACCCAAGGTTCAAATATTGGTTTATGTGTAGTTGCCTGGTTCTTGGGTTGGATTCAGTGCCACGTATTAATTGCTCTGCTGCCGTTAAATTTGAGGCGTTTTCCGCTGCAATTTATCTCGCTACTCCTTTGCATTTCTATTTTTAATTTTACTCCGGCGGCGGCTCATAATTGGATGCGGGGATTCAGCGGAGTTCACTGGATAATTGCTAATTTATTTGTGATTTGTTCGATATATTGTTTGCAATCCTATGCGACAGTTTTCTTAAATAAAAGGGAGGCAGAGCCTGGTAACGAGTTGGTAGGGGCGGTGCCCCCGTGCCCGCCCCCGCATTTACAAAATAAGTGGGTAATCGGCAGCATTGTTTTTGGCGTTTTAGGCTGTATTAGTTACAGCACTCCTTTAGCTTTGTGGCCGATATTGTGTGCTGCTGCTGTTGTGCTGCGGTTTCCTCGGCGAATAACTTATTTGTATTTCATTGCTTCGATTGCGGTGATTGGTATTTATTTTTTAACTTATAAAACTCCATCTCATCAC
This sequence comes from Microcoleus sp. D3_18a_C4, assembly GCF_036702415.1. NCBI lineage: Bacteria > Bacillati > Cyanobacteriota > Cyanophyceae > Oscillatoriales > Microcoleaceae > Microcoleus > Microcoleus sp. D3_18a_C4. The sequence continues at coordinate 119,616 of NZ_JAUBTI010000002.1, forward strand.
CCTTCTTTAACTAAAATTAACCCGCTCAAAACTCTCGAATATATTCCCACTTATCTCGGCGGAATATTTAGCGAAAATATTATTGTTGCTTCAATTATTGGTATAATTGGTTTGATTGCAGCGACGGGTTTTGTGGGTTATTGGCTATTTGTAAAAAAGGTCACTCGCCCGGATTGGCTGCCTTGGCTATCAATCCAACTTTACACGCTGCAAACGGCGTTAATGGCCGCTGTCAGTCGATCGGGATTTGGCGTCGAACAGGCCACCGCTTCCCGCTACGCCACACTTCCAGCTTTGTTTTGGATGAGCACAATTGTGCTGACAGTATTGTGGGTGCGCGAGTTGCAGCCAACACCGAGAATTCAAGGGCGTTGGCTGACACCGCTGTTTGCAGTCGCCACAGTCGCGATTATTTTAATGTACGGGGTGGGAGGCGAAACTGCAATGGCGATCGCCCACAGAGCAACCTATCAACCGTTAGTAGCATTATCACTGCAATTAGGCATCACCGACGTAACCCTAATTAAAGACCGTGTAGGCAACAAACCTGCCGCTTTTGTCGGCTTAATCGATGCCTTAAAAACTAACAACTTAGTGCCATTTAACCGAGACATCAAAAAACACAATTTCTGTGCAGCATTAGACACAAAAATAGACCCTAATTTACTTTCAGCGCCCAAAGACGGAGTACCCGGATATTTTGATACAGCCACCAAACTTGCACCAACAGCAGCGAGAGTAATTGGCTGGGTAGGAGACCCCGAAAACAATGTAAAATGTATTGCCATTCTCAACCAAGAAAATGTCGTTCGAGGTTTTGCCATGTCAGGATTTCCCCGCCCAGATTTAGTTAAATTGTTTGGCCCTTCCTACGAATTCGCAGCTTGGAGAGGATACATTCAAACATCCCCAACAGATAAATTATTGACAGCCTATGCCTCCTTTAAAAACCGCAAAGGTTGGATAGCCTTGCGAAACTCCCAAGTTATCAATAAAAACTAAAAAACCTCTCTTTCTCCTCCTCTGCGCCCTCTGCGCCCTCTGCGGTTAATAAAAAAATCTCCTTGACAACACAAATGAAATAGAATAGCCCTATGCCAAAACATCTCAGCTTCGTAATCCCCGTTCACAACGAAGAAGCCACCCTCAAATTGCTGTTTGAAAAAATCCAAATTGTCATGTTGCAAACAGCAATTGACAGTTACGAAGTCATTTTCATAGATGACGGTAGCCGCGATTATTCCTGGCAAGAAATCACAGATTTAGCCAGCCAACATCCCAAACTAATTAAAGCGATTAAAATGCGCCGCAACTTTGGCAAATCCGCCGCGCTTTCAGCAGGATTTCGCAATGCAGCAGGGATAATTATCTTTACTCTCGATGCTGACCTTCAGGATGACCCCGCTGAAATTCCCAAATTCTTACATCATTTAGAATCGGGATTTGATTTAGTTTCCGGTTGGCGAAAACAACGGAACGACCCGCTTTCTAAAACTTTACCTTCCAAGCTGTTTAATGCCGTTGCGTGTTTGCTGACTGGGGTGCAAATGCACGATATGAATTGCGGTTTTAAAGCGTATCGTAGGGAAGTTTTGCAGTCGATTAAATTGTACGGGGAATTGCACCGCTACATTCCAGCTTTAGCAAACAATTTAGGGTTTAAAATTGGCGAAGTAGTCGTGGAACATCATCCGCGCAAGCACGGAAAATCGAATTACGGCTGGGAACGTTATGCGCGGGGATTTATTGATTTGTTGACGGTGTTAGCCACGACGCAGTATTTGCACAAACCGGGTCATTTGTTTGGAGGTTTGGGATTGTGTTTTGGGTTGGTTGGAACTGTTTCGCTGAGTTATTTGATAGTTATTTGGTTTCTGAATTTGGCGGGGATGAATTTTGGGCCGATCGGGAATCGACCTTTGTTATTTTTTGGAATTTTGTGTACAATTCTGTCGGTGCAGTTGATTTCTTTGGGGATTTTGGCTGAGTTGATGGCGCGGAATGTGGATGCTGATTATGTGGACAAGCAAATTAGCGAAATTATTGATGATTCAGGTTTTGATATTTAACCACATATCTGATTCGGCGGTTGAAACCGCTTCTATACAAACAAAGTCTGCCTTCGCAGACTGAATAAATATCTCATGTTTTCAAGAATAGTATTATCTAATTTTAAACAGTATCCATTTGCCTTCTTGCTCTACTATTTGTCCGTCAATATTTGGGTGCCAGTCAGTACGAGTCAGGATATAATCGGCATGATAGTTTTTGGCTACTTTGACTAAATCCGCACTGCTGCGGCGGATGAAAAAGTCATTTCCTCCCCAAATCATTTGCGGGTTTAAGGGAACTCCTAAAACAGCTTCCATGCGATTTTGCCATTCTTTAATGCCTTTTTCGGTAAAGGGAAAGTTCTTGAAGTTGACGACAATCGCTCTTTCGGAGAAAAACTGGAAGCTGGTAACTGAGGGTGGAATTAATACGAGTGAATCGCGGCTGCTAATTTGGGAAAATCGCACCGCTAATTTGCTTAAGTCGTCTCTGGGAACGGTATTGATATTAACTCTTGTTTGAAATACATTTAATATAGGTTTGGGCAGAATTCCTGCTATTCCAAAAACTAAGGTGGCGGTAGTTATTAAGGCTAATGTGTGAGTTAGAGTTTGTTTGATAGATGTAGCTAGGGATGTTTTTTCTAAAATGAATGGGAAGGCGAGGATTGAGAAAAAAAGTGGGATGCTAATTATTCGATCGCCCATTATTTCCCATGAATCAGTCACCGGATATATCAAGCTGAAAATTACCGTTACTATTGCTAAAATCCACAACAATATATTATATCGTTTGGGAAATACATGATTTTTTGTGTGCCAAACTGATAATCCTAAAAAAATGACACCCCTAAAAGGCAAAGTTAGTACAGCTAACAGCAACAAGCTAACAGGTATTTGTTTTTCTCTGTAAAGTTGCTCGACTGTCAAAGCAACAGCAGTAAATATAATTAATTGAGCAAAAGGTACAGTTCTAGCTAACTGTAGTTTGGCGAGAAAAGCCAGCGGGTAAACTTCGACAAATACATAATTTAGGAACAGTGCAAAAATTGATGTGCCAACAATAACAGAAAAATTAATCTTGTCTTCTTTTGGCAATAAATCGGAATTTTTGATGCACAGCAAGCCACCCATTATGAAACATATAAAGTTGAACCAATTCCCAACATCCCAATTTGACGGGAGGATGTGGTGGGGGTTGCGGACTTTCGCGTGAATGTAGACAAACTCGGCGTTGTCGATAGTGTGAGTGCTGGTAGTACCTGTTAATAACATCGGTATGTAAACGATACTTGCCATTGCTGCTAAAAGTGCGATCGCCAAAATCAATGTTTTGAACTTCCGCTGTTTTACAGATTGAATTACCAAAACGGGAACCATCATCAATCCCGGCAACAAACCCACTAAGAATTGCAGCAGACAACCCAGCCCAAAAAAGAAATATCCTGTCAGCCATTTTTGGCGCAAACAAAAGTAAATTCCCCAGATTGCGAAACCCATTGCGAAGGTACTGGGTACTGATTTGGTGGAAAATATCAGGGTGTTACCAACATCTGTAAATGAAGCGGCTATACCTAAAAAAGCCATCGCTGCTGCAGGCAGTTTTGAATTAGTATAGATATTGATGATTGCGTAGCAAGCTAGGATAAATGAACCGAAGGCTAGAAATTGATAAATAAAGTGCGCTAGGGGAATGCTGGTTCCTAAGTTGGCGAGCAAATAGATGATATAATAATAGTAATATCTCGGATTAAATTTAACCATTTCCTGAACGTAATAATCATTTTTGTACAGTTCAGGATTTAGCATAAATTGAATTGGCGGCACTTCTGGAAAGTTGCCTCCAATGGGGAAAATATAGCCAGTTGCCATCAGGGAGCCGATGATGACAAAAGTATAGAGAGATAGATTAAAATACCAGTTGGATTTTTGATTTTTCTGCATTGAGGGTTCAATTTACCTATTGACAGCTAAATTATTAATCTCCAGTTGGCATTGGTTTGTTAAATCCTGTTTGCTGCTACTCAATACCTCAAGCAGCAGATAAATTGGATTTTTGCCCTCAACTAATAGATTTAAGTCGCTCGCACTTTTTTGACTATAAGCCATCTCTGCTGAGTCTACTAATTTACCTTGCTTGTCCCACAAAGTCAAGCGCAGGGCAATTCCCGGACATTGTTTGTTAGGTAAATTGAGTTGGCCGGTAACTTTCGCTTTGTCTGAGAGGGAACCTAAATACAGGAAAGATGTATCGAGTTTCTTGCTGTTTTTAATTGGATGAGTTACAATATTATATAGGTTATCCGATTCTTGACTGACTGAATAATTGGCACTTGTGTAGATTGATTGATACAAACTAATCCAATCTAACTGCGTGCCTGGTCGATCGACTATTTGCCGCTGCATCGCCTCCAGAGTCCTAACTGCCGTTGCTGTATCAGTCGGCCGCACCCTCCGGTAAACGCTGACAGTCACGCCGTTTTCTAGCTTAAACTGTTCCGGTAGCAATTGGAAATCGCGGGCAATTTCCCAGTTTTGAGTAAAAGCCTCGTACACAACTTTAACAACATCTTGTTCGTGCGATCGCAAAACTTGTTCGTCAGTCGATAACACCTGCTGAAAAGGTACAGCAACCACCGCATATTGTGCCTGCAACAACTCCGGTAGCGGGTAAGTATCGCGCGAGTCAATTTGCGGCCTCCCGATGGTATTTAATTTCCACCAACCCTCCGGCGGGTTTAATTTGCGGTTGGCTTGTCTGAGGATATTAGCATTAAAATTGTTAGAAGCACCAGCAATATAAATTGGTTCTTCATTCGGTGCTAATTTTCGCAGAAACTCTACTAATTTTACAACTTCGTCGTAGTCCGATCGCACTAACGGCGGAAAATTACCCACAAACAGTCTTGGCAAATCAATTTTCAGAGGAATTAACCCGACTGCGGCATTGACAACCAGGTACAAACCCGCCGCGCCCAGCATGAAATACCGGACTTTTCCCTTGAGTGTCAGCCAAGTTGTCCAGAAAAATGTGGATACTCCTAAAAGTGCGATCGGTGTAATATGAATTGTATAGTGCAAGTAGCCGTAACGCAAGACTAACAGCCATTCAATCAGCGACAAAACCCCAAACAACGAAACAAAAATAGCTGCCGCCGGAACCAGGATTCGAGTGAGAATTCCCGCCGAAAAACCAATCACTACCAGCAGCCAAGTTCCCAAACCGTAAAAATCCGCATAACGAGTTAAAATGTCATTTACAGGCAAACTCCAAGCAACATACAAATTGCGGTAGTCAACCGTCAGAGCACTGCGAGTAAAATCTCCAGCTACCAGCATTAAAATAGTCAAGCTAGTTGCAGCTATTAAACCCAATTTGATACCGGATTCAAACAAATTTTTCCAACCTTTGTTTTGACTACTTTGAAATAGCAATCCTAAATGACTTGTGGGATGGGCTTCTAGCCCGTCCCGGCTAAAAGCCTGAACCATTTTGATAACTGCCTGGGGATTTCTATACTGTACAATAAACTCGATGAAAGCCTGTAAAGTCGCGGCACCCAAAAATGCGATCGCACTATAAGCAAAATGGCGCCGCAACAGAATAGCCGCCGCCAGCAAAAACCCTATTAACGGAATTTTCCACCAAGATTTCAGCTTAACATCCTGCAAATAAACCCAAATTGCCAAGGCTACAAACACACAGCCGCCAGTATCCAGATATCCCCGCAGAGTCGGTATCCAACTCATAGGAATTAATAAACTCAGCAGCACAGTTGACCAAAACACCCGGCGGGGATAAACTGGAATCAGCTTTGCAGAAATTGCCCCCAGCAACAGGCGAAACGGCAGCACATAAATCAGGGAGACGCTGAGAATGTAACTCAGCCGAGACTCGCCAAATAACAGAATAAACGGCACTAACGGCAAAGAGATTAAGAGGTTTTTTTCCTTAGATAGCGATTCTATAACTCCGCGCCATGCTTTATCTGGCGAGTCTCGAAATAAATTTGCCGTGTTGACTGTAGCGGTATTGTAGCCCGCGTAATCCCACCAATAAAAAGTATGTTCGCTGGAGACATAGATTGATGTTACTGCAACTGTGACTAGAACAAGTAGAAACAGGAAAAAACCATCAATTAGAAATTTTCGAGGCAATTTAAAAGAAACAACATCAAATACTTCCATCAGTCTAGCAACCCTCAATCAATTGTATAGTCATGGACGCACGGGTAGTCAGAAACCGGGTTTTTTTGCCAAAATCTTGCATCAAAACTTTTAATTTCGGTAAAAACCCGGTTTCTTTGGTATGGATGCGCGTCCAAGATTGTTACCTTAAAACAGTATCTTGCAAAAAACCTTCCAGCTTTTCTGCATATTGCCGATTGGCGATCGCACTTGGATGAATGTCATGAGGTAAATTATTATTGGCAGGTATTTTCAAATCAACCGAAATATCCGCCGTAGCAATTCCCTCCTGACTTAACTCCTCCAACATCTTAGCAGAACCCGCATTAATTCCCGCCACAACTAACTTAACACCATTAGCCTCAGCCACCCGGTTAAACTCTTTAATAATTGCCTTAGAAACCTCATGGCTTCTATACAATCCCTCTTCAAATTGATTGTAATTAACCTCCAAAAAATGGCTTAATGCAGAAACCCGCATCAGGGGGAACTCGTGATATTCAAGTTTTGCCATGCTGTAGGTAAAATTATTTTCTCCATTCAGCCTAGCATCGGGCTGGAATAGAATACCGAGTTTATTCCAAGCAGCCATTTGCTTTCTTCTCGCCCTTAACAAAGTATTGCGGCGGTCATGAAATCCCGCATAAGCAATCACCGCAATTTTTGGTTTATTTCCTTGTTTGAGTGCTTCTTTAAATTGAATTAACGAGTGCAGAGTGCCGTAGCCGTTAACGCCAAAATTCACTATTTCATATTTGGGTAATTTCTCTTGCAGCAACCAAGCATAAGTTTCGCTGTCGTTCAATGACCAACCGTAGGTAAATGAGCAGCCAAATATCCAAATTTCAGGTTTTTTTGAGGAGGGATTGTAAGTATTGATGGGATGTGTGATTCTTAAACTATTATTGAGGTGAGTGGCATTAAATGAGTAATTGCCGTTAAGTGTTACCTTGAATTTTCCCGGCAAATGTTTGTAGCCGAGTTCCGAGTCTTTAGTGAAAAAGTTACCTTGTGGTTCGACTGCAACATCAACATTTTCTATTTGCCAGGGTTTGTATCCCGCAACTCGCAAGACAATTTCAGCCGTGGTGGTGGATAAAAAAATTGGAAAAATTAGATATGTTATTAATCTGAAAGCAACATTTTTAGCAAAATCTTTTTCGCTCATTAACATAATATGAAACGTCAGCAAAAGTATAATAAACTGCCATGCCAGTATTATCTAGTTCATGGATCTAATTTAATTAGATTGAGCGCACCAATATCAGCAACGGGCTAGAAGCCCGTTCCACAAGAAAATCTACTTTTTGTGGAACGGGCATCTTGCCCGTT
>NZ_JAUBTI010000002.1:127286-243111 GCF_036702415.1 Microcoleus sp. D3_18a_C4
CCAATATCAGCAACGGGCTAGAAGCCCGTTCCACAAGAAAATCTACTTTTTGTGGAACGGGCATCTTGCCCGTTCTTAAGAAGAGTGCAAAATATTGGTTTCAGCTAATTGATTAATTCCTAATAACCAGGCTCCTCCTCGTACTCAGGAGTCTTAGTCTTCTCAGGAATATTCACCCGAGGAGCCTGGTAAGGCTTCGGTGCCTCATCGTCAGCCCAAGCATCCGCCTCCACATCATCCTCGTACTCGTACTGCACCACCGGCTGCTTCGGGCGAGAAATCTCAGGGCGAGTGTATTGCGGCTTCGCCTCGTACTCCTCCTCGTAATCGTCCTCCTCACCGCCCCAATTATCCTCTTCGTAATCGTCGTAATCGTCGCTTATTGGCTCAGGCTGCTGTGCCTGCACCGCGCGCATCGGCGGCTGGCGAACCGCAGGCCGATTCCACTCTAAATCCTCGTCCCAAGGAACTTCCTCAACCGCAGGCGCAGCTACCCGGCTCCGCATTTCCGGTGCAGGTATCCGCACCCCCGGGCCCAATTGATTTCCCGTAGCCACGGGTTTCGGATAATAACCTGCCTCGTCCTCTTCTCGTTCCCAAGGTGCTTGGCCCAAACCGACGCGCTCCAGCAAACCCACACTAAGCTGCCTGAGCCTTTCCTCGGAACCTTCAAACACAATCAAGCGATTCGGGCCGCTGCTGACAATTTCTTCAATCCCCAACTCGTAAGTGCTGAGAACTTGGTCGGGGATTTGGGGGATTCCCAGGGAAGCGATAATTATAGAAACTAACTTACCGTCTTCGGGATCGAACCTAAAGCCCCGCACCCTACCTAAAAGTTCGCCGGTTTCGGTAATAACTTCGCTGTTAATCAGAATGCTGTAGACTTCAACATCAACATCATCTTCGATCGCGCTCTCATCTTCCACCAACAGCACGTCGCCGATTTCGCTGACATTGTTGAGGAACATAAACCTCGGCATTCCAGCGACCGCGAATATATTATCACGCAGCCCGATCGCCACAACTTCCCGCCGATCGATGTCCACCCACAATTGACTAACCACCCCCAAGCGTTTACCTCTGTCGCGGGTGATGACTTGAGTGCCGAGAATATCTGAGCGTTGGCAAATTTGTTCTGATGTCATTCTAAGTTTAGTCCTGATTTATCATAAAAATGGGCCTAAAACCCCCGTGCTTCTAGCACGGCTTTGCTGTATGCTTGTAGTAGTGGAAAGGTAATCAACCACTCTAAAAACCTAGCTGTCAAAAGACAAAGCGCTGAACCTTGAAAATTGAATCTAAGCGGTTCTACTGCATTTTTCTAGACTCCACCTCGCAGTAGGTAAAAGATTCAGAGGAGCTAGACAAACAGCATTTGAAGCGAATTTGCTTCAAACTGAAACAGGACTTGCCTAAAAGCAAATAGGGTAGGGCATACCCGAATTAACTCTTGGGGAGAGTCCCACCTCTGGGCTAGAGACTTCAAGGAATCTAGTTTAAGTGGTCTCGGTGAGCCAAGAATCCTCGTACCTTCAGGTCGAGGAGTGTCAATAAGTACATATATCACTCAACACTAGCGTTAACAGAAACTCCGGGACTACAACTTCAGTCAGTCGATTTTAGATTTTAGATTTTAGATTTTAGATTTACTCCACAGAGGAATGTGGGAGCTGGAACTAGGGTCTAAAATTTTGATCTATCCACGACTGTTGTCGGCGGCTTGTACCCGTTTTTGGGTAGGGTCATCAACAGACACTCCGGGACTACAACTTCAGTCCTATGACTTGAGTATAAGCTCCCCGTGCTTGAGTAACACCAATTGTACGCTCAGCCGATTGAATCATAGGTCGCCGCAAACTCACAACAATAAACTGGGCTTGTTCAGACTGTCGTTTTATCATTCTAGCTAATCGCTCCACATTTGCCCCATCCAGAAACATATCCACTTCATCAAAAGCGTAAAACGTAGACGGGCGGTAGCGTTGCAGCGCAAAAATAAAACTCAGCGCCGTCAGCGACTTTTCGCCTCCAGACATGGAAGCCAGCCGCTGTACGGGTTTGCCCTTCGGGTGAGCGACCAAATTCAAGCCACTGCTGAAGGGGTCTTCCTGGTCATCTAGCTGGAGATAGCCGTCGCCTTCGGAAAGTTCCGCAAAGATAGTCTGGAAGTTCTCGTTAACCGCGTCGAAAGCTTCCTTAAAAGCGCGTCGCCTGAGTGTGGTAAAATTTTCGATTCTCAACAGCAGTTCAGTGCGTTCTCCTTCCAATGTCGTCAATTTTTGACTCAATTCTTGAAGGCGTTCTTGAGTGCGGTTGTACTCTTCCAAGGCTAGCATATTGACTGGTTCTAAAGCTTGAATGCGTTTGGCGATCGCCTTTACTTCCTGCTGCAATTCCGTCAAATTGGCTTTCTCGACATTTTCAGGAATCGACGGCACGGGGTCGGGCATTTCCGCCCGCTGCGTTTCCAATAGAGTGCGGATTGCCGCTAATTGTTCCCGGCGTTCTTGCTGGGTTTCGTGGAGTTTTTGCAACTGCCATTGTAACTGCTGTTTGGCTAAATGCTGTTCTCGCAATTGAGATTCCGCCCGATCGCGATCTCCCTTCTGCACGCCCAATTTTTCCTCAATTTCCCCCAAAGCCGCCTTAGCTTCTGCAATTTGCCGATCGAGTTCTAACTGCTGCGAAACAATGCGATCGAGTGCATCCGCCCCCGCGTTTTGCTGCACTTGCCATTCCTGCAACTTCTCGCTGCCTTCCTTAATTTTGTCTTCCAAACGCCCGAATTGATTTTCCAAGTCTACAAGGCGTTGCTGGACGTTTCTCAGAGCCAATTCTCGCTCTTGGAGCTGCGCTTCTAGAGCGCGCAAACTCGATTGCATTTGCTGCCATTCGCTGTGACTGTTCGACTCTTCCAACTGCGCCAAAGTTTGCCGGTACTGCTGCAATTGAGTTTCTTGTGCCGGCAATTCTCGTTCCAGCAACTGCAATCTCGATCGCGAATTAGTTAATTCCTGTGTATTTTTCGCAATTTGCGATCGCACTTGTTCCTGTTGCGCTTGCAAATTCTTAATTTCTGAATCCAACTGTTCCAAGCGCAACTGATTTTCGCGCAAATTTTGTTTCGCTTCCATCAATTCTTGGCTGCGAGTTTTGACTGCAACAGAAGCGCGATCGATCGCAATTTTGCACCGTTCCAAAATCCGCTCAATTTCCTCCAACCTTTCTTGCAAAGACGCGATCGTCCTGGCTTCACTAGCAGCCTCACTAGCATCAACCGTGCCAAAATGCAAGGTCGATCTATTAGTAGAACTTCCCCCAGTCATCGCCCCGCTAGTTTCCAAAATTTCCCCGTCCAAAGTGACAATCCGGTACTGTCCCAAATAGCGGCGGGCATCGCTGAGGTTGCTAAACACAACCGTACTGCCAAAAACGTAAGCAAAAATTTCCTGATACCGCGAATCGCAATCAATCAAATTAACAGCCGCATCCACAAACCCAGCCGCGCGCCGCAAATTTTCATTCACCGAATACCGGCCGCCTCTAATCTTATTCAAAGGCAAAAACGTCATCCTTCCCGCCCGTTTTTGTTTCAACAATTCGATCGCAGCAGCAGCCACGCTGTCATCTTCCACCACCATATTTCCCATGCGCCCGCCCGCCGCAATTTCCAGCGCCAACTGATAGCGCGGTTCTACCCTGCCCAGTTGAGCAACCAAGCCGCAAACTCCGCCAATTCCGCTTTGCGCGACAATTTTTGCAGTAAACGTTCCCGTCGCTTCTTGCAGTGCTTGAAACTGCACTTCTAATTTGTCTAATTTGCGCTGTCTTTCCCGCTGTTCTTCCAACAAACGAGTTTGAGTTTCCTGTTGCAGTTGCAATTCTTGTTCGGCTTCGACTAAAATTTGATTCAGCGATTCTACTTGCAAAGATGCCACGCCTTTGGTTTCCACAAGGCGAGATTGCTGCTCTTTTTTCGCTGCAATTTCCTGTTCCAATACTTGCAGCGATTGGTTTTGTTCTTGAATTTGACTTTGCAGGCGATCGGCTCTTTCTCCGATAGTAGCTTGTTCTGTACGCTGCGGTTCCAAAGTTTGTTGAATTGTTTCGATTTGGCGGTGCAGTTCCGTTTGCTGCTGTACCCAAGCTTCGGCCGTCGAGGCGATCGCATTTGCAACTTCCCGACTTTCATCTAAACTTTGCTGGGCTGTATCCCGCTGTTCCTGAAAACTCCCCTGCTGAGACTTAACATAAGATATTTCAATCTCAATTTGCTCCAAACTTTGCCGGAATTGGCGAACTTCTTCCTCGGTTTGTGCTATATTAGCCGCCATTTGCCCAGCAGTTATTTCTAAATCCTGTTTGCGGTTTTGCAGTTGCCGCCGTTCAGCTTCCTGAGTCGCAATCGTCGCTTGCAAAGCCAACAATTCCGACTCTCCCAAAGCTTTAACGCGGGCATTCAGCGCGTCAAGTTCGGCGGTTGCTTCTTGAATTTGGGTGCTAATTGTTTCCAGTTGTTCGGTGAGAGATGCCGAAGTGCGATCGCCCGTTTCGATTTGTTCTCGCAGCTTCCATTCTTGCTGCTGCAATTGGCGGAATTTCAGCACAATTTCCCATTGCGACTTTTCTTGAAATTCCGCCCGCAATTTTTGATATTTTTCCGCTTTTGTGCGATCGGAAGCAAGTCTATCGCGCTGAGACATCAGCTCTTTTTCTACAATGCTGCTGCGTTCTTCCACCTCCTTAACTTCATCCAACTTCTGCCTAGCTAAAGAGATTTTGCGATCGAACTGAGCCACCCCAGCCAATTCGTCAATGATTTCTCGGCGTTCCTTAGAATTCATCGAAATAATGCTGGTAACGTCTCCTTGCAGGACGACGTTATAGCCTTCGGGATAAATTCGCAAGCGGTTGAGTTGTTCGTGAAGTTGAGTCAGCGTGCAAGGTTGACCGTTAATGTAATAAGTTGAAGTGTAAGTACCTTGGCGAGTTACCCGAAGTTTGCGCGTCACACTCCACTCATCCGATTTTGGATTTTGGATTTTGGATTTTTTATTAGTAGCGAGTAGTTGTCCGTTGTTGTCTTGAGTTGCTGCGATTTCAATCTCTTCTACATCTTCAACAGATAACTCATCCGATTTTCGATTTTCGATTTTCGATTTTCGATTGACAGGAGATGATTGGCCGTTGTTGTCTTGAGTTTCGGCAGTTTCTATCCCTGCGGCTTCTTCAACTAGAGGCGATTCTTGATTGACAGGAGATGATTGGCCGTTGTTGTCTTGAGTTTCGGCAATTTCTATCGCTTCAACTTCCTCTGCTGCAACAGATAACTCATCTGTTGCATTTTCCTCCTCATCTTCATCCCGCGCGAACCATTCCTCCCCCACATCTTCCAGCGCAAAAGTCGCAGTCACGCTAGCTTCGATCGTACCGCGTTTGTTTTGGGCGCTGTTGACCAAATCCGGCAAACGTTCAGCCCGCATTCCCTTAGAACTCGAAAGTCCGAGACAAAACAGCAAAGCGTCGAGGATGTTGGACTTCCCAGAACCGTTGGGCCCGGAAACCACAGTAAAACCGGGCAGCACGGGAATGGCCGTCGTGCCGCCAAAAGATTTAAAGTTAGTCAGTTCGATCCGTTTAATGTGAACCATATGCTAGGAGTAGCTTTGGCTCTAGGTTGTTGTCACAAAAAATACTCGGTAAGTGGGAAACTCCGAGACTTTAGTCCTGAGAGGAAAACGACCAGGCGATTTCAATCGCCTTGAATCCCCTCGCGGGGCAGAGGGGTATGGTTGCCCCTCCCGTGAGGATATGGTTGTCCTCAATCTCCCATTTCTGGGGTAAAGTTAGCTTCGCCAATGTTATGGAGGCTTGTTAGGCTGGCAGCACTGTCTCAGTGACTTTAAGACTGTTTAACTACTAGCGACAGGGCAGGGGACTAGCTTCGCATCCCAGGGTGTCATGACCTAAATAACGTAGCCTGTTAAGGCTTAGGCTGGTCAGTACAGCTTGTTTGATTTCTCTTACAAGCTCAGTGGCTTTAGCCCTGAGTTACTGACAGGGTAGCACAGGCAATGGGGCGATCGACAATGTGTTAACTTTCTAGCATTGTCGATCGAACCGATATCTTACACCTTTTTCAACAACCCAGCCGGCTTTTACTTAAAAAGTTCGTTGACAAACGTACAAGATTTGTGATCAAAGCGACCGCTACAAATAAAAGTAAATTTTGATACAGATAAATTCATGAGACTCGATCGACATTATTTGTGCGATTAAACCTGAAAGCCATGTCCCTAGTGAATTCCAGCAAATATAATTCCGGCAATTCCTCATGTTACCCCTAGACATATAAAAACTTTCCGGTAAAATCGAACCAAAATTAATAATGTATAAAGTAACGAAGCGAATTATGGAGGGCAAACCCATTACACCAGCTCAGAACTCATCTAACCTGTCAGCTTCACCTGAAAGCGACCAACAAGTATTGCAAATTTGGGGTCGCCAGCCCCTTAAAGGACATATCAAAATCAGCGGCGCCAAAAACTCGGCCTTAGTCGTCATGGCAGGAGCCCTGCTATGCCCAGAGGATTGCCGTCTCCGCAACGTTCCCGGTCTAGTCGATGTCGCCCGCATGGGGCAAATTCTCTCGGCTGTAGGAGTCAAATTACAGCAGCACGGGGACGTTTTAGACATCAACGCCAGCAGCCTCATAGACGCTCAAGCCCCCTACGAATTAGTCAGCCAACTGCGGGCGAGCTTCTTCATCATCGGCCCACTGCTAGCACGTTTGGGATTTGCAAAAGTGCCCTTGCCCGGTGGGTGCGCCATCGGTGCGCGACCCGTGGAACTCCACGTTCGCGGTCTGCAAGCCCTCGGCGCCGAAGTCCACATCGACCACGGCACCGTTCACGCTTACGTCAAAGGGCCGAACCGCCGCCTGAAAGGAGCCAAAATTTATTTGGACTACCCCAGCGTCGGCGCAACAGAAACTTTGATGATGGCGGCGACTCTGGCTGAAGGAGAAACCGTGATTGAAAATGCGGCTCAAGAGCCGGAAGTCGCAGATTTGGCGAATTTCTGCCGCGCTATGGGAGCAAAAATTCAAGGCGCTGGCACGAATACGATCGTCATTTCGGGAGTTCCCAAGCTGCACGCGGTAGACTATTCAATTATTCCCGATCGCATTGAAGCCGGAACATTTTTAGTAGCCGGAGCCATCACTCACTCGGAAATCAGTTTGTCGCCGGTAATTCCCGACCACCTGACCGCAGTCATTGCCAAATTGCAGACAATGGGGGCGAAAATTATTGCAGAATCCCCCGACATTTTGCGGATAGTTCCCGGCCAAACTCACTCCGCCACAGACATCGAAACTCTGCCTTATCCCGGTTTCCCCACAGATATGCAAGCTCAGTTTATGGCTTTGCTGACGCTGAGCGAAGGCGACAGCTTGATCAAAGAAACCGTGTTTGAGAATCGCTTGCGCCACGTAGCAGAGCTCAACCGCATGGGCGCCGACATTCGCCTTAAAGGCAATGTAGCGATTGTGCGCGGAGTGTCGCGGCTGTCGGGTGCGCCGGTAGTCGCAACAGATTTGCGGGCTTCGGCGGCGTTAGTGTTAGCGGGACTTGCAGCCGATGGTGTCACCACCATCAGCAGCTTGCAGCACTTAGACCGCGGCTACGAGCAGTTAGAGGTGAAACTGCAAAAATTGGGAGCTAAGTTGCGACGGGTCAAAGAGGGTACAGACCCGGCGACTGCTGAGGCTCCTGTCAATCCCGTGCGATCGGGTTTAAACTGTTAATTAGTCATTAGTCATTAGTCAGCAGTCATTAGTCATTAGGAAGAAGGAAAAAGGAAGAAAGAAAAATAATTCAACCTTTTTCCATTCCCGCTTCCCAATTGCCAATTCCCACTTTCCAATGACCAATGACTAATGACCAATGACTAATGACTCAGGATTAAAATGTCGAACATACCGCTCATCGGTTTAAAAGCAGACCAGTTTCGCCACCCGCTAGACTTGGAAGCCACCAGCACTCTCAAACAACTGCCCGGTCTGGATTTGATCGTGCGGCAGTTGCTGGGACAACTTGGCGAACAGTTTTTTATGCTGGAAAATCTGGCTTCCAGTGTCCAAGTCGGCGAAAATCAATTGCCCCACCTGCATCAATTGCTGTTGGATGCCTGCAAAACTCTGGATTTGGAAGTGCCGCAGCTTTATGTCCGCCAGCATCCGATGCCGAATGCTTACACCTTTGCGATGCGGGGAAAACAGCCTTTTGTGGTGATGCACACTTCTCTGATTGATTTGCTCACAGATGAGGAAGTTAAGGCAGTAATTGCTCACGAGTTGGGGCATTTGAAGTGCGAGCACGGAGTTTACCTGACTCTGGCTAATTTAATTGTGTTGGCCGCCGGCCAAATTTCGCCTGTGGGAACCGTGCTGGCGCAGGGTTTGCAGGCGCAAATGTTGGAATGGTTGCGGTGTGCGGAATTTACGTGCGATCGCGCCGCCTTGCTCGCCACCCAAGACCCAAGAGTGGTAGCATCGGTGCTGATGAAACTGGCCGGAGGTTCGCCGACTTTAGCTCCGAAACTGAATGTAGATGCGTTTTTGGCGCAGGCGCGGGCCTACGACGACCTCAGCACCACTCAACTCGGAGATATGCTCAAACAAGCTCAGACGGCTCAGTTGTCCCATCCTGTACCAGTATTGCGCGCCAGAGAGATCGATCGCTGGGCAAGTTCAAAAGATTATGAATCTTTGCTTGCAAGAAATCGATCGGTGTGTTATGATGGTGAAACCCAAAAGGGCGGGTGGCGAAATTGGTAGACGCATCAGACTCAAAATCTGACACCGAAAGGTATGAGAGTTCGATTCTCTCCCCGCCCACTGCTAGAAAAGCTTAATAAATCTAGGGTTCCAGATGATAAGTCTGGAACCCTAATTTATATTGGGAATCGGGCATCGGGCATCGGGCATCGGGCATCGGGCATCGGGCATCGGGCATCGGGAATTGCGAATTGGTAACTAATGACAACAGTCAACAGTCAACCGTTAACCGTCAACAGTCAAGAGATTTTATGGGTGAAATCGCCGCTTTAGGGGCTGCATTTGTCTGGGCTCTATCTTCCACAATCTGGCAGCGAGTGGGACAGCAAATCCCCGCAGTCGTGCTAAACTTGCTCAAAGGTGCGATCGCCCTTTTCATGCTCCTTGCCACTGTACTAATTTTAGGCAAACCCTTACCCGCAATCAACCCTAATATTTTAGCAATGCTGCTCATCAGCGGCGGCCTAGGAATTGGCATCGGAGACACCGCTTTCTTTATCGTATTAAAATATTTAGGCGCGAGGCGAACGCTGCTTTTAGAAACCCTATCTCCCCCTTTAACAGCTTTATTGGGCTTAATATTTTTGCAAGAAAAGTTATCGGCCATTGCTTGTACTGGCATTCTTTTAACAATCTGCGGCGTAGCGTGGGTAATTGCCGAACGAACAGCCGAAACAACCTTATCATCAAAACATCTTTGGCAGGGATTAGGTATTAGTTTACTAGGACAAACAAGCCACGCCGCTGGAGCAATTTTATCCCGCGCCGCCTTCACTCAAATAGATATTGATCCCCTGTGGACAGCCGCCTTGCGTTTGAGCGGCGGCATGGCAGTCATGCTATGCTTTTTGAACCCAAAAAAACTTGATAGTTTCAAACAATTAAAAGCGCCAAAACTATTAGGTGCAATTATTCTAGCAGCTTTTTTAGGAACCTATCTGGGAATTTTTTTGCAACAGATTTCGCTGAAATATGCACCTGCAGCAATCGCTCAAGCACTCAGTTCTACCAGTCCCCTGTTTATACTGCCTTTAGCGGTGCTGGCGGGCGAAAAAGTGAGCATTCGGGCTGTTTTGGGGGTAGTTGGTGCGATCGGCGGAATCGCCTTATTATTGGGTTTGAAGTGATTAGATTTGATATCAATTCCGGTGCCACCGTCAGGTGATTGTTGACTGTTGACTGTTGACGGGCGGGTCGAAAAACTGAATGGTTGAGTGTTAACTGTTGACTCGATTAGGCACGGCGTCGTCTCGAAAGCAATGGGTAATATTAATTCCGATGCTACCGGATTTGATATCACAACTCCGACAAGTGGAAACAACACTCTACGGAGAGATTGAGAAGCAAATTGCAAACGCTCACCAGAAGGAAGAGGAAGTGATTTATGCTTCTCATACTTGGGTAAAATAATTGGCAGAAGTACATTGCCGAATGTCCAGAAGTCCCCACAGTTGACCAAGGCGAAACCATAGAATAAGCGATCGCCAATCTTAAACAAGCTACAAAACTCTATCTCGAAAAACGTCCATTATTAGAGCCCCGACTTCTTAAAGAAGCCGGGGCTCTAGCTACTCTTACAAATTGCAACTCATATCCCCAGATAATTGACTGAAACGCGCATTTTCCCGATAGTCTACCGGACAGTCAATCACACAAGGGACATCTTGAGCAAGGGCTTCTTTCAGAATCGGAATGAAATCCGTTGCAGATTCTACTCGATAGCCTTTTAAACCCATACTTTCCGCAAATTTCACAAAGTCGGGATTCCCAAATTTGACGAAATCGGAATGACCAAAATAATCTTGCTGCTTCCATTCAATTAACCCGTAACCGCCATCATTAAATATCAGCGTCACAAAATTAGTACCGACTCGCAAAGCAGTTTCTAACTCTTGGCAATTCATCATAAAACCGCCGTCGCCGGTGGCTGCTATTACTTTGCGATCGGGATAAACGAGTTTTGCAGCTACCGCACCCGGAATCGCAATTCCCATCGCCGCAAAGCCGTTGGAAATCAAACAGGTATTCGGACGATCGCAATGATAGTGCCGCGCGATCCACATTTTGTGAGCTCCCACATCAGATATAAGAATATCTTCCGGGCCCAGGACTTGCCGCAAATCGTAAATGAGTTTTTGTGGCTTGATCGGGAAACCGTCGTCGGCTGCATATTGTTCGTACCCAGCCCGAATATCCGCCCGCAATTGCTTAGCAAAAGGGTCTACTTTCTCCATGCGATCGGCACGCTGCAAAATTTCATTGAGAGAATCAGAAATATCCCCCACAACTTCTATAAGAGGAATATAACTGCTGTCAATTTCTGCTGGCAGAGCTCCAATATGAATAATCGGAATTTTTCCTTCTGGATTCCACTTTTTCGGGGAATATTCAATCAAATCGTAGCCAACAGCAATCACTAAATCCGTTTCTTCAAAAGCACAGCTAATGTAATCGCGTTTTTGCAAGCCCGTCGTCCAAAGCGCCAAAGGATGAGTGTAAGGAATTACACCTTTGCCCATGAAAGTATTAGCTACAGGAATATTCAATCGAGTAGCAAATTGGGTCAAAGCATCGCTGGCGTTAGCGCGGATCGCGCCGTTTCCTACTAAAAGCAGTGGACTTTTTGCCTTGGAAATTGCCACAGCGGCTTTATTCAAACTTTGGTAAGCGCCAAAAGTTTTTTCGCGGTTGTCTTTGGTGAGCGGCTGTCCTTCAGCAGGCATTGCTGCGATGTTTTCAGGTAAGTCAATGTGAACTGCTCCCGGCTTTTCACTTTGAGCTACTTTAAAGGCTTTGCGGACAATTTCTGCCGTCGTGCTGGGGCGAACAATTTGAGCATTCCACTTAGTAACTGGCGCAAACATGGCGACCAAATCTAAATATTGGTGCGATTCTATGTGCATTCTGTCGGTGCCGACTTGTCCGGTAATTGCTATTAAAGGAGCGCCGTCTAAGTTGGCGTCAGCAACTCCTGTCATTAAGTTAGTTGCGCCAGGGCCCAAGGTGGACAAGCAAACGCCGGCTTTGCCGGTGAGACGACCGTAAACGTCTGCCATGAATGCGGCGCCTTGTTCGTGGCGAGTAGTAATAAATTTAATTGAAGAGTTTCTCAGGGCTTCTAGAACTTCTAAATTTTCTTCTCCGGGAAGTCCGAAGACGTATTCGACGCCTTCATTTTCTAAACATTTTACCAATAGTTGAGCTGTGTTCATTTCCGTTTTTCTCCTCGGTTAATGGGGGTTTTGGGTCTTTCTGTTTCAACCGATCGCAAAAATACTAAATGGGAATTTTTAACCGCAGGTAAACGCAGATAAACGCAGACTTATGTAGATTTGTGCGATCGGTTGATAGAGTGGGAGCTTATTTCACCCACACTGTTTTTATGTTAACAAATTCGTGCATTCCTTGGATGCTCAATTCGCGTCCGTAACCGGAGCGTTTGATGCCGCCAAAGGGCAATCTGGGGTCTGATTTTACTAAGCCGTTGATGAATACGGCGCCTGCTTCTAGTTCGGAAATAAATCGATCGCTCTCTTCTCTTACTGTAGTCCAAGCTGACGCACCCAAGCCAAAAGATGTGCTGTTTGCCAGTTCGATCGCCTCATCGATGCCTGCAACCCGGAATACTAAAGCTACGGGCCCGAAAAATTCTTCTTGACGGGCAGAGGCATTCGGCGGAATATCTGCCAAAATAGTTGGCAAGTAGAAATTGCCGCCATTCTCTGACAATGCCCGGCCGCCT
The DNA here is from genome assembly GCF_036702415.1 of Microcoleus sp. D3_18a_C4. Taxonomy (NCBI): domain Bacteria; kingdom Bacillati; phylum Cyanobacteriota; class Cyanophyceae; order Oscillatoriales; family Microcoleaceae; genus Microcoleus; species Microcoleus sp. D3_18a_C4. Next base: position 139,871 of record NZ_JAUBTI010000002.1, read on the forward strand.
GTCAGAAGTTTTGCTCCCGATTGGATGCAAGTTTGCACTTGATTGTCCAAGTCTTTGAGGATTGCGGGAGTAGCTAAAGGGCCGATATCAGTTTCGGGCAACATCGGATCGCCTACTTTTAATTGCTCAAATTTTTCGACAAATCCTTTGATGAATTCGTCGGCGATATCTTCTGCTAAAATAAAGCGTTTGGCGGCGATGCAAGATTGACCGTTATTCAGCATCCGCGATGTCACAGCAGTTGATAAAGCTGCTGCTAAATCGGCGCTGGACATCACAATAAATGGGTCGCTTCCTCCTAATTCCAGTACAACTTTTTTCAAGTTTTTGCCCGCATTTGCTGCCAAACTTTCACCCGCTGGTTCGCTACCGGTGAGGGTTGCTGCTTTTATGCGATCGTCCCCAACGATATCGGCTACTTTGTCGGCGCCGACTAACAAAGTTTGAAAAACTCCTTCGGGAAAGCCAGCTTCCCTGAAAATTTCCTCTATTTTCAAAGCGCACTGAGGCACGTTGGAAGCGTGTTTGAGCAAGCCGACATTGCCCGCCATCAGTGCTGGCGCCGCAAACCGAAAAACTTGCCAAAATGGGAAATTCCACGGCATGACGGCTAAAATAGCCCCTAGTGGTTGGTAGCGGACAAAGCTGCTGCTAGCGTCAGTGGTTGCCGGTACGTCTGTCATAAATTGAGCCGCATTTTTGGCGTAATAGCGACAAACTAAGGCGCATTTTTCCACTTCGCCGATCGCAGATTTGAGCGTTTTACCCATTTCCAGGGTCATCATTTCAGCGTAAATTTCGCGATCGCGTTCCAAGATGTCTGCTGCTTTCTGCATCCACAGAGCTCTCTGCTCAAACGGCAGTTGGCGGTATTTTTTAAAAGCTTGCTGTGCTAATTCCAGCTTAGCTTCTATTGCCTCATCCGCGATCGGCTCGAAAGTTTTCAGCGTTTCTCCCGTTGCCGGGTTGATAGTAGCAATAGCCATTGTTTCATCTCCTGTGTGAAAAACACAAAACTCCCTTCTAGTTTTCAGCCTAGGCAGGGAGTTGTATCAAGGTATTACAAAAATGGGATTTACCAGCCACGTTTTCAGGTCTTGTCAATTTGCAAGTGCCGCGATTTTTTTTAAATTCCTAGATTTTAATTATACTGCAGATTATCGAGCGCAAATCTTAAGAAAATTCCCATCTTAAACTGATGTTTGGCAAGAAAAACCTTGGCAGAAGGGCGATCGGGGCTTGCTGCTGCAATCGGCCTCACCTGACACGCATCAAGCACATCGAGCCTGCAAGCCCTCCAAAAATATTGTTCTGTTCGGCTACACAATAAGGGAGCGATCGCAAAGAGCGCGATCGAATATTTTGCAGGCGACACACGATCGATTACTGTCTTAGAAGGAGGCGGAGGGCGGTTGATCGCCAATTTACATTACCAGACGTGATTGCAGAAGTCATCAAACTACTACCAGCAGCAAAAGTGGCAACAGACCCTTGGATGGGATTGTTTGCTAAGCGGTCTGAGCTAATTTATGAGATACTGGCAGAATCTTTGAGAAATCGGGCCGCACCTCACCAATGCCTCGACCATCGTATTCCAGATCGGGGTTCTTGGCAGCGAGAGGTTGCTGCTTGGGAAGAACAGCAAAATTTGGAAGAAATATGAAAAGTCGAATTTTAGTTCTAGCTGCTTTAGTCGCCTCCCTTGGGTTAGCGCTACCCAGCAAGGCCACCAGCATCAACGAACAAAGCAACGAACAGAGTCTAGAAACAAAGCTGTTAGCTCAGTCGAGTTGGGTTTCAATTAAACCTGGAGAGTATTTTCAATTCGAGATGCCGGGGACACCCCAAGACTCGGCACCGGGACAGCCTAGAGTCAGACAGCGCAAATTCGAGTGGAAAGATAGCAATTCTCTTTTTCGAGTTACTTATATAGATTACGGCGTCGGTGGCATTCCCCAGAATAATTTCGATCGAGAAGTATCCAACATTCTCAAGTCATTGAATAAAACTTATTTATTAGAGCGGGGACAAAATATGCCGCTGGACGGGTACCCCGGACGAGAATTCCGGGAGGCTTCACCAAAAGGAGTGTTCGTTCTCAGGTTGTACGCTAACGTCAACATACTTTATATACTTCGGGCTGAATCTAGCGAGGAGAATGCGAATCGGTTTGTCAATTCATTCAAGTTTTGTCAGTGGAGTCATTGCGGTAACGTGCCTTAAATCAATTTGTACCCCTTTCTTTCCTTAAGCGAGCCGTATTGAGGTGGGTCTCTTGCGGATGTAAGCGATCGCTACTTCAGGCGAATCAATGTACTACTCTCCTCTGGGAATCGCCTGCTGTTCCGAGCGGAGAGAGTCATTTTATTTCACTGATATTTTAGCCATTTCCGGGCCGTTCGCTGGTGCTACTTTTAAGGCTAATGTTCCTAATTATATCATAATAATTTTAAATATTTCTGCTCGATCGTAAACTCTTCCATTTAATACCGTTTACTTTTGTATTTGAATGATTAAAACCGCAGAGACGCAGAGAACGCAGAGGAAGAAAAGAGAGGGATTTGATATAACTCCCAAAGATTCGGGTAGCTAACCCGAAGGTCAACTACCCGAATCTAATGCTATTCCCCTCCCTCAAACAGACTTTTCCTGGACGTAATCCTGCACGTAAGACTGATAGTAATACCTGCTGCCTTTATCGTTATTCGCCACCATTCCCAACAGCGGAATTCCCGCCATTTTTAAATCTTCAAAAGCCAACACCAGCGCCTCCCGCTGAGTTTGATGCAGCCCTACTACCAGCATCAATCCGTTAGTGTGAGCCGCCAACAAATTCGCATCCGCCAAACCTAAAAGCGGCGCAGTATCGTAAATAACTAAGTCAAAATGACTTGACAAAGCTGCCATTAAATGCTGCATTTTTCGGGAAGAAAGCACCTTTGTGGGATCGAGAGGAACCGGGCCGGAAGTTAACACAAACAAATTTTCATCGCGGGGCGATCGCAAAATCACCTGTTGCACATCCACATCATCAGCAATCACATTGTGCAGGCCTTGCCAATTCGGTAAACCCAGCATTTCGTGTACCTGCGGGCGCCGTAAATCCCCATCCACCAACAGCACTTGCTGCCCCATTGCAGCCGCCGCCCGCGCCAGATTTACTGCTACGGTAGACTTGCCATCACCTACTTGACAAGAAGTAATTACGCAAGAATTAATTGGAGTATCAACGTTTAGTAAGCGAATATTCGCATTGAGCGATCGAAAAGCTTCTTGAAAAGCATCCGTCGGCATCGGCGAAATTGCCACATCCACCGGGCTTGTCTCAGCAGGAGGAAGTCTCAAAATTTTATCGCTAGCAGGAATTACCCCCAACAAAGGCAGGCGAATCGACTGTTTGACATCCTCTGGAGTTTGGAACACCGTTTTATTTTTAAACCGTTCCGCCAACTGCGCCGCCAGCATACCAAACAGCAAACCAGCCACTCCCCCCAAAGCCAAATTCAAAGGCATAATCGGAGCAACAGCCATCAACTCGCCATTTTTGTAACGCGGAATTTCCGGCTTAGCAATAACTTCCCAAGCCACCTCTTTTTTGCCCACAGCTTCAAGCTGCAAAGCTTGCTGTTTTGCCAGCAAACCATTCAGCGTATTGTTAGTCAAATCCAACTCGCGCTGCAAATCGGAATAGCGCCGCAAAATCACCGGGAATTTTTGAGAGTATTGATTCAACTGCTTAGCAGCTTGCTCCAAAACTTGATTCCGCACGCCCAGCACCTGAATTAAATTAGCAGTACCGATAAACTGCTCGATTAACTTAATCCGCACCGGATCTTGAAAAGTCAGCACTTGCGAATTTACCTTAGCCAAATCAGTTCCCAGAACCTGTTGGGCTTCTTTCTTCAACAAAGGAATCAGGTTTTTGCGCTGTTCTCGCAACAATTGCATTTGCGGAGTTTCGTCTGTAAACGTAGCCGAGTTAATCGCAATTTGCCCTTCTAATTGCTGCAATTGAGTCAGCATCCCTTGATAGCGGGGAGCTTGACTCAGAGCCGAGGCCATCAGCGCTTGCTTCTGGTTCAGTCCGAGCTGATTTTGCAGATTGGAATAGAGCAATCTCTGCTGATTGAGCTGCGTTTGCGCGTCCAATCTTTGCGCTTGAAGTTGGGTGATTTGCTGCGAAAGCTGTTGGGTTTGAATTTGCGGATCGATGAAATTGTACTGCTGCCGCAATTTTTGAATTTCTGTTTGCAGAGCTTGTTGGCGCTTTCGCTGGTTGGGAATTTGCGATTTCACAAAATCCAGAGTCTGACTAATTTGACTTGTGGTATCTTGCACGCTGTAGTTGCGGTAGCCTAGCGCAACTTTTTCCAAAACAAACTGAATTTTTTTCGGATCGTAATCCCGATATCTAACTTCGATAATCTTGGTATTTTTGAAGCGATTAATTGACAGCCTAGTTTCCTGAGAAAACGGCAAATTATCTGCTTTTTGGTTCAAGAGGTAGTTGTAATTTATTTCGGGATACTTAGCCTGCAACTGTTTAATAATCGGCGACATTACTTGCGGGCTTTGCAAAACTTGAATTTGGGATTCGTAGTCAAAACCCGCATTTTCTGTCGTCGCGGCGCCCGCTGGTTGCAGTTTCAGCTCACCGGAGTAGATTTTTGCTAAAGTATTTTGCGTAACTGCGGGTTCTACTAATAATTGAAAGCGCCCTTCGTACTCGCTTTTTTGATTCAGCGTCCAGGCGAAAACTCCGGTAGTCACTGCCGCTGCTACGCCGATGACTAAGATGGAGCGACTGCGGCAAACTTCCCAAAAACTTAACTCTTCTGCCTCGGTTTTGTTTCTGCCTAAAAATTGATCTTCTTCATAAAGCCCAGAAGACAGTTTTTGCAGATTAGCGGCTTTTTTATGATTAAACAGTGCTACTTGAGATTGTTTCCCTGGTTTCATTGGATTTCTACAACTTATTAGTTTAAACGTCTGTATTGGTAGCGGAGTTTCCGGAAATCGGTTGATTCCTAAATATTTCATTACCAAACCGCAATTTTTTATAGAAAGCGGGTTTCTGAGGTCTTAATGCGAGTCTATTCAACTCACCGAAAAATATCGAACAATCGAAATATTCCTAACAGGGGGCTGAGAGGAGCGAGAGTCCCGCCTACATTATCCGAGAACGTAGCGCGACCCGATCGCCTTACCATAATTACATCATTATTTTGCAGTTTGGGATTAGTTTCTTCATTGGCCGTTGCGGAAAAATTAACCTTAACATTTAGCTGGGAAACGGTGCCGTTAGGATTGAGGCGAATTAAATTCACCGAATCCATTTCGGCCCGCGCTTTATTAAAACCTCCCGCTGCTACCAGCGCTTGATTTAAAGTAGTGTTGGGCAGCACCGCAATCGCTCCCGGTTTCACGACTTCTCCTACAATGTTCACCCTAATCGTATCCGGTGAAAAATTAGAATTAGCAACTTGTTCGTCTTGGGTTGCATCGAGATTTTCGGCTTTGGGAACGATTACCGTATCTCCCTGTTGCAGCGCTAAATCTTGGGATACATCTCCCCCTTCCAAAAGTTGCCACAAATTCACATTAATAATTTGTTCGGTACCCGCCCGCGTCAGGCGGCGAACTTGTATTTGTCTGATATCAGCTACCGGCGTAATGCCGCCCGCCATTTTAATTGCCCTCGTTACCGTTTGCTGCAAAACATTTTCCCCGCCGTTGGTTTCGCTAGCAGCAAACAAACCAGAATTTTCACCCATTTCATTCTCTTGTACCCTACTTTGAGCCTCTTTTGCCAAAGTATAAGTACCGGGGCGAGTTACTTCGCCCACCACAGCAATATTAATGGGTTGAGTGCTTTGTCCGGTAATGTTAGCTACTGCTAAAGTCGGTGCTTCTTGGCGGTTGAGGCTAGTTACAGTGGGAATAAATATAGTATCGCCGTCGCGCAAAGTCATATCGGCCCGCAAATCGCCGTTTTGCAATAATTCCCACAAATCCACACTAATAATTTGTTCCGCTGCGTTGCGCTGGGGGCGGCGGATTTTGATTTGCCGCACGTCTGCTGACTGGGTAATTCCACCGGCCATTCGCAGAGCCCGCGATATCGTTGGCATTTGAGTTCCCATTTGCTCTGCTGTGCCTCCGGGGCCTGCTGCTGAAGATATTGTATAGGCTCCGGGGCGGTTGATTTCGCCCGCGATCGCAATTTGCAAAGGACGTGCCGCCAGCAGTTTCAGGGTAATCCAAGGACGTTTGAGGTATTTGCCGTATTTGTCTTTAACAGCATTAGAAGCTTGTTCTAGAGTCATCCCGTACACCGAAACGCTGCCAATTAACGGCAAATTCAGGGAACCGTCTGCCTGTACTTGGTGTTGACCGTTGGGGCCGCTGTATTCCGGGACGTTGAAGATGTCCATTTGAATACGATCGCCCGCGCCTAAAGTGTAAACTTCCGATCGTACACTTGAAGGTTCAGTTGCCGGCAATCCCGGCAATCCCGGCACTGCCGGTACTGGTACAGGAACAGGAGATCCCGCATCAGCAGGAGGAGGAGGAGGAGGCATAAACTGGGCCGCCGCAGGAGATGAACCCACCGCCGCCAGCACTGACACTGTTAAACTTTGAATCATTAAACTTTTGACAGCATTGCTTGCCCAATAACTTAGCTTGCAGCTTTTGCTGGAAACCTCTGCCTGGGCCCCTTTCCTTGCAGGAAATGGGAGAAATTCTTCACCCTCCCTATCCGCGAAGGGGACACAAGGGTGAGATTTTTTCTCAAGTTGCACGCCGTGCGAATAACTTTTCACCACCATCGCTTTTTGCCCCTATCCTCATCCAACCCCGCCAACTTCAAATGTAACCCAACTGTTCTAACTTGGTCAGAACTTTTTTAACACTCTCTTCCACACTTTCTCGCTCTGTGTAACAAATAATCTCAGGATTAAGCGGTTCTTCATAAGGATCGTCAATTCCCGTAAAACCCTTAATTTCTCCTGCTCTCGCCTTAGCGTATAACCCCTTGACATCGCGACCTTCGCACACTTCTAACGGCGCTGTGATATATACTTCAACAAAATTGGGCTCCATTGCTCTAATTTCGTCGCGAATTGCTCTGTATGGGCTAATAGCTGCGGTCATTACGGCTACTCCATTGCGGCTCAGCAGGTGAGCTACAAATCCAATCCGCCGAATATTAGTATCTCTGTCTTCTTGGCTAAATCCCAAACCTTTTGACAAGTTGGTGCGAACGACATCTCCATCCAATATTTCCACTTTGCAACCTCTTGCCTTCAATTCAGGTTCGAGGGCTTTGGTGATAGTTGTCTTGCCGGAACCGCTCAGCCCGGTGAACCACAAAATAAAACCTTTTTCCATTTTCAATTGCTTGGTTAGTAGTGAGTAGTGGGGAAATTACGCGACGTATGACTTTAGTGTCCCGGTTCCCCATTTTCTGATTCTTTTTGATTTGAGATGCGATCTGACTTTCACAATAACTAATTTTTTTATTAACCGCAGAGGACGCAGAGGACACAGAGGTAGAGGGAAGAGGAGAAAGAGGTAATTTTAACTACCAGCCGGGAAGTCCCGGGCGTATATTTAGAGGGGATTAATCAGAGCGCTGCGCGAAGTACCCCCTTGGGAATTACGCCCGCGTGATGGAAAGAAGCGTCGGGTGTAGGTACCCAAAGCGACAATTATTCTTTTACACCCCAAGATGAGCGGGAAATACTCTGATACTATATTAGCAAGTGGGGGTGGAACTACCTCACTATAAAAAGCATGAGAAAAAAAAGGAAAAAGAAGCCTGCGGTCTAACTGTACTCAGTTGACCGTCAGGTTTGTTCACAATCCGTAGGGTGCGCCGTGTGTGCACGTTACATTCAATGGGCGATCGCCAACGCCGAACATCTATCCGTAGTGCACTCATCACCTGACTGAGCCTTTCGCAATGTGACATACTCCTACACCAACACAAGCTGTCACCATTGGTGTAGGCTTCTCAGTGACTCCAGCTATTGCTTCGGACATTGACTGAGCTTTAAGCACGGGATGACCCACCGCCCTATTTTTGATTCCTATTGCTGCATTATGATCGCGGTCTAGACTACACCCACAGTGAGGGCAGTCATGCCAACGAATATGCAGCTTTTTTGGTACTTTTTCGCCACAACTAGAGCAATCTTGTGAAGTATTGTAGGCACTTACTGGGATTACCAACACACCAGCATTTACGGCTTTATTTGTTAGAATCGACAGAAAGCTTGACCACCCCGCATCCAACACAGATTTAGCTAATTTTGTACGAGCCAGTCCTTTAATATTCAAATTTTCAACCGCAACAACATCATATTTTTTCAACAGCTCGTTAGCCGTCTTAAAATGAAAGTCTTTACGCTTCTCTGCTACTTTCTTGTGACATTTTCCCAGTTGCTTAACTGCTTTCTGTCTCCGGTTGCTACCTTTTTTACGACGCGATACTCGCTTCTGAATAGTTCGCAGACGTTTCCCGGCTTTGCGGTAATGTTGAGGAATTGCAACTGTTTCGCCCTCAGAGGTTGTCAAGAAATTCTTTAGCCCAACATCAATTCCAGTAATCTTTTGAGGATTAAAATCTGGTTTAATCGTAGGAACTGTTGAATCTTCTAGGGAGAGCGTAAGATAGTACGCATCAGCCTTTTTAGTGATAGAGACGGTTTTGATTTTGAATCCATTAGGTATGGAACGGTGTAAAACAACCTTAACTTTTCCAAGCCTCGGCAAGTTGATTAAGTTATTTTGTAAACAACCGTCTTTAACTTGAGGATAAGTGAACGTGCGATAACGACTGCGTGGTTGAAATCGAGGTCTGCCACTACGCTTTCCGTTGCTATCACCTTTTAGGAAACGATCAAAAGATACCTTAACTCGCTTAACTACATCTTGAAGAACTTGAGAGTAAATCTCGGCATACCAAGGATGAGTTTTCTTGAGTTGAGGTAACGTTTTTTTCTGACTGTAATATTCGGGATTATCCCGCAGTTCGGGTAAATGGCAAACTAGCGGACACGCATTGATGGGAGAACTGTTTTGCTCGTACCAATTGAATCTCTCAGCCAACAAGTAATTGTATTGAGCGCATAGCATCGACAGCCATCTGTCGATTTCAATGGCTTGTAACTTTGTTGGACGTAATCGATATTGGTAAGAGCTTCTCATTCCTTTGGCGCGGTCGGTACATATCAATTAGTGTTACTGTACCAGAATACTTTATTTACTGTCAAGTGCATGAGTAAAGTATATTGAAGTACAAAATAGACTCGTTAAACAAAGAGTTTGTTTGTTTCGTCATCCACCCGTCTAGCAATTCAAAACATAGTTTTGAATTGCTAGACGGGTGGAATCCTCACCTCACGCGCGCCTTTCATCCCACACTAATCGAAGCGATATAGTGTGGGGATTCCCGTCTGTTTAGCTAAAATCTAAAATCTAAAATCTCCAATGGTATTGCCTATGTCTTCCGTTTTGAAAGCAGATGTTTTGGTCGTCGGTGGCGGCACTGGCGGCACCGCTGCTGCTGTGCAAGCAGCCCGCCGAGGTGCCAAAACAATTTTAGTAAGCGAATTCCCCTGGCTGGGAGGAATGCTGACTTCTGCTGGCGTTTCGGCCCCCGATGGCAATGAATTAGCAGCTTTTCAAACCGGTTTGTGGGGCGCGTTTTTGCGGGAACTCCAGCAGCGACAGCCGGGAGGTTTGGATTGGGGCTGGGTAAGTTTTTTTACTTACGATCCCCGCACAGGTGCTGAAATTTTCGCTGATTGGGTTAAATGTTTGCCGAACTTACAGTGGATTTGTGGACAAAAAGCTCAAGATGTGCTATGGGAAGAATCTCGCATTTCTGGCGTTCGGTTTGCAGATTTTACGGTTTCGGCCAAAATCACTTTAGATGCAACGGAATTGGGAGATTTGCTGGCTTTAGCCGATGTTGGACACCGCTGGGGTTGGGAATTCCAAGCCGAGTGGGGAGAACCCAGCGCGCCGGCTGCCTCTAATGCTCTCACACAGAGGTATTCGGTGCAAGCTCCGACTTGGGTGGCAATCTTGCAGGATTTTGGTAAAGGTGCAGCCGGGCCAGAAATTCCCGCGCCGCCTATTGACAATCCCGATCGATTTATCGGTGCTTGGGACGGTTACACTCCCGAACAATTTCTCAATTACGGCAGGCTTCCGGGTGGATTGTTGATGATTAATTGGCCGATTCGAGGTAATGATTATGGTGAAGGAGTCGATCGACTAATTGCATCGGAAGCATCTCGACAAGAATTCCTGCAAGAAAGTCTCTGGCATACTCAAAGTTTCGCCCGCTTCATTCAAACGCAACTCGGCCGCCGCTACGGCCTAGCACAGAATATTTTCCCCATTTCAACGATCGACAATCAACAAAATTCTTCCCTTCTTTCTTCCTTTGCCTTACATCCTTACTACCGAGAAAGTCGGCGCTTGCGAGGGATAAGTACAGTCAAAGAACAAGATATTTTGCCGATTGTCGGTGGCAGAGTCGCGAAGTTGCCGATAAATTCTGAGGGCATTTGTGAAACAATTGCGATCGGCAACTACGCCAATGACCACCACTACACCAGTGGCGACATTCCCTTGCAGCCAAAATCTCTCCGCTGGGGCGGCCGCTGGACGGGAACTCCGTTTACCATTCCTTACAGCGCGCTAATTCCTGCGAGTACAGACGGTTTGCTAGTCTGCGAAAAAAATATTTCCGTCTCTCACATCGCCAACGGTGCAACTCGCTTGCAACCGACGGTAATGAATATTGGACAGGCGGCGGGGATGGCGGCGGCTTTGTGCGCGGAATCTGGATGTCAGCCGCGGGAGTTGCCGGTGAGAGTTTTGCAGGAAGCTTTGCTGCAAGATTCCGAGGCTAGTGCGGCGGTTATTCCTTTATTTAATTTGACACAGGGGCGATCGGATTGGCTGGATTGGCAACGCTATTATCTCGATCGACCCCAAGCATATCCCGCCAGCGGCGAATGTCAGGAGTCAGTAGAGAAACAAAGCAGTCAAACAGCAAATACCCACAGCCAATTTTCTGGCATTTTCCGTCGCCTCGGCGAACAAGACTGGACACTAACGCTGACAAGCCCTGCATCCTTAGCCGGTCAAACTTGGCAACTCGTGACTTTGGACTCGGAAACCGACAGATTTTTACACAATTGCGAAACCGAAAAGCCTCTGACAGTATGGGGCAGGCTGAATTCGGCAGGTGCTTGGCTGCTGGCGGGCTCAGTAGAATTGAAGGGGTAAGGTTTTTTGCAGAGATCCGAAAAATTCACAGAAATTTATCCTGATCGATCGGGGAGAGTCCGTATCAGTTAATAGACAATGACACGGATACTAACCCCATGCAAACTTACACACCAATTGCTTTACAGAGTCTTTTGGGCGTTACTTTGAGCGCCACTGTCGTTCGAGCCTTTGAATCCCTCGTCGGACTGCTGGAAGTTGCCACCGCTTCATACATTTTATCCGCCCAAACCGAACAAAGGGGCGATCGTTCTCCTGAAAGAGGCAGCGGACGCCGAGAGTTCAGTGAGCCTAATCTTTACACTCATCAACTACAAGCATTTTAATGACATTGGACGAAAGCGATTTCCGTTATTGAGTTAGTTTCTGCCGCCCGTGTCGAGCGCTCAATCTGATTTCCTGGGATGCTAGTTTTTCAGGTTTCCAAGGCCACTGCATTTCTTGTTTACAGTCATTAGGCTCTTCTTTTATGTGAGTGATGATAGCATATAAACCTTAAACCGCCATCTATTGAGAGATTGAATCTCGTATTTGGCGGTTTTGTATATTATTGCAACCTTCTGGGTAGTGCAATTAGGATTTTTTTTTTTACTGAAGCCAGAGATTTTATTTATTCCATTTTACATCGACTTCTGACAGCTCTCATAGATCAGATGCTACGCATCTAAAGTGTCTGTTGCTTGGGGAGAGGTAGAGGGTGAGAAAGGGAGAGGGAAAGATAATTTTCCGCTTTTTATACAAGGATTTTAGGAGACAATTTAAATGCGAGATAGCTTAACTTAAGCCTGATTCCTTCTTCCTTTTTCCTTCTGATTCTTCCTTCTGATTCCTGATTCCTGATTCTATAGTTTGATAATTTCAGGGAAATTAATCCTGATCAGCCTGGGTAATGTCGTATCTCTAAATAGATACTGATACAAATACTACCCATGAAAACCTACACAGCAATTGCTTTACTGAGCCTGTTGGGCATTACCTTGAGTGCCAGCGCCGCTCAAGCTTTTGAATCTTCACTCCCCATTGTCGAAACTGCCACCGCCCAATATATGTTGTCAGTCCAAACTCAACAAAGGGGCAATCGCCCTGCTGAGAGGGGCAGACGCAGAAATTTTACTGAGCCTACAGTTTACACTCATCCGCTACAAGATTTCTAATGACACTGGACGCAAGTGATGACTACAACTGAGTTGCTTCGGGCCGTTCATTCGATCGCTCGATCGGATTTTCTGGAATTCTAGTGTTTCAGGTTAAGCGACAACTGCACTTTTTGTGGACAGTTCTGAGGAAATTATTTTTTGTTCTAGTAATGTTAGCATATAAACGGGAAACCGCCATGTACCTAGAGAGAGATTCTAGTATGTGGCGGTTTTGTATTGAAAACGCTTCAATTAAACAGGAACTAACCACAGGCCTCTGAGCATCTGGGTTTTTCAACCGATATCCCTCGCCCTCCACCCCTTATTTTGGGGTTGCACAATTTGAGGAGGATTCTTGTGGGGTGTCCCGCCTGCTGTGAAAATACAGCGGACGGGCTACGAGATCCCATCCCACAAAACCATCAAAATCTTCCCGCAATTATGCAACAGGCTTATTTTAGTCGATCGAACCGGGTTTGGGCATCCATGACTATTCAAGAATTAGGGGCTCGGAGTCGCCTCAAATTCCTGGCATCGCAACAGTTATTTACCTTCTCCCCCCCACAGGTAGGGTTTAATTTTCAACCGCTGCACTATAATTAACTTGCGATAACTAACTTATATATAGGTAAACTGTCAGCGCAGAGGGTGCAGCAATCTACTTAAATTGGCCACCAATAAGAACCACTTATGCGGTGTGGATAGCCTTTAAGCCCATGCCCCTGTTACCTCAGGGAAATTAACTAACCTGAATATTAGGGTAGCTGGCAAGCTTTCCGGCGACAGTCGGCTATGCTTGATTCGGCGCTCTCGCAATAATTTAATGGAGGATGACAAAATGCCTCCTAATTTGGCTATTTCGGGGATAGTGATGAAAAATGACTCTTTGGATCTGGTCAAAAGCCTCAGCCCTAGTGCAATGGATCAGATCATGCTATATCTGGCGTTTAGCGCCATGAGAACCAGTGGGCACAGGCACGGGGCGTTTCTAGACGCGGCCGCAACGGCGGCTAAGTGTGCCATTTATATGACTTATATGGAGCAGGACAACAACCTGCGGATGACCGGACATTTGCATCACATTGAGCCTAAACGGGTGAAGGTGATTGTTGAAGAAGTCCGGGAAGCTCTGACTCAGGGAAAATTGCTGAAAATGTTGGGTTCCCAAGAACCTAGATATTTGATTCAGTTTCCTTATGTCTGGCTGGAACAGTATGGTTGGATGCCGGGACGCCCTCGCATTCCGGGAAACAATTTGACTGTAGATGAAAAAAAATATCTCGAAGGCAAGATTCCTCCGAATCCGCCGGATGCTCAACTGATCAATTCTTTTCAGTTTATGGAGTTGATCGAGTTTCTGCACAGGCGATCGCAAGAAGATATGTCTCCAGAAAGGCGAATGCCTTTGAGCGAAGCTCTAGCAGAACACATTAAGCGGCGCTTGATCTATTCTGGGACAGTAACTCGCATTGATTCTCCTTGGGGAATGCCGTTTTATGCCCTCACCCGCGCTACTTACTCTCCCGCAGAGCAGGAAGAGCGGACATTTACTATGGTGGAGGATACGGCTAGATATTTCCGGCTGATGAAGGATTGGGCGGAAAAACAACCGAAGGTGATGCGAATTATGGAGACTTTGGATATTCCGCCGGAACGGCTCGACCAAGCCCTTGAGGAATTAGATGAAATTATTCGCAATTGGGCCGATCGCTATCACAAGCGGGGCGAACCGACGATGATTTTACAAATGGTTTTTGGCCCGCAAGACGACGCTTAGTTTGATTAACTATTAATCATTAGTCATGAGTTGATTGCTTGAGACTAATGATTAATAGCTAATAGCCCTGGACGGCGCAACCGGCTTTTTTTCTTCCAAAAATACTGCGTTATATGATGTCCGATCGAGTGACCGCGATTAAAAGGGCGGGTTTTTGAGATTGTAAATTATTGGCAGATATTTTTCGTGAACCCGCCCCTACCGTATTAGGGGTAATCGACCGGACGTAATATTAATCGTTTGAATTAGCGTAAAAAACCAGGTTGATTAGGTCGCGAATGCGTCCAGGATTAACTAAGTTAAAAAAGCTCTCCATGTCGCCGCTAAAATAATCGCTGCGATCGCTCCTATGAGTGTATTAAAAAAATTTACCACCTCGTTGGTGAGCCACTCAAACTTTGATTGCACCGTCGCCCCAATCACACTCTCGATGTTCGTGGCAATAAAAGCCGCAATAACACAAAAAACAATTCCTGTCAAGTCAATTAAACCGACGGCCCAACTCAAAAGTGCAATCAAAATTGAGCCGACAATACCCGCGATCGTTCCTTCCAAACTTACGGCCCCTTCCGTACCCCTGGGTACAGGCTGCAAGCTAGTAATCAAAAAAGTCCGCTTCCCGTAAGCTTTGCCGATTTCGCTGGCGCAGGTATCGGAAAGTTTGGTGCAAAAACTCGCCGCGTAACCCAGAAATAAGAGGGAAATAGCATCTTGTGGCACAGGCATCTTGCCTGTCTCTCCTAAAACAGCCATCTTTGCTGTCTCTCCTAAAACAGACATCTTGCCTGTCTCTGCTAAAATAGATAACGCCAAAACTCCCAGAGCACAAAAAGTAGCGGTTAAAGCCGAACCCCAGACATTTTCTGGGCCTCTGGCGCCTGAACGCTTTTCGGCTATGCCTTCTGCTTCTTTTTGGGCTTTGCCGATGCGGGTAACTCCCGATCCGACAAGAAAGTAAAACATCACGACAGCATAGCCTTGCCATCCCAAACAGCCCCAGATGAGGACGCCCAATACCCAGCCGTGAAATTGGCCTGCGGGAGTGAGCAATTTTTTAGGAGCAATGGTGGCGATCGCGAGTAAAACTGTATTTAGGGCGATCGCCACCAACCAAGGATTAGACCAAGATAAATAATTAAAGAACAATTCTGAATTCTGCATTTAGTACCTCAATGAACCAAGTCTTATTTCATCTTGCCTTCCCCGTGACCGATATTGCCCAAACAAAAGCGTTCTATGTAGACGGGCTCGGCTGCGAACTAGGTCGCGAATCGCCTAATTCTGCGATTATGGGCTTGTGTGGCCATCAAATAGTCGCCCACGTCAGCCGCGAACCTTTGACGCCTCAGCGAGGCATCTACCCCCGGCATTTTGGGTTAATTTTTACTTCCGAAGCTGACTGGGAAGCGTTGCTAGAAAAAGCCCAGCAAAATAACTTAAATTTCTATCAAGAACCGAGACGGCGATTTGTCGGTTTGCCTACAGAGCACCGTACTTTCTTCTTAGAAGACCCTTTCCACAATATACTGGAGTTCAAGTATTACTGTGAGGCTGAAGCAATTTTTGGCCGCAGCGAATACGCTGAAGTTGGCGATGCTGTTTGATTTTTAGTCCGGTAGCGATTTGCCGTGTTCGTGGGGGCGGGTTTACGAGATTGTTGGTTTTAGGCAATTATTGTAGGTGAAACCCGCCCCTACAATAATTGACATTATACAAGAATGAATCAAACGGTTAATCATGAACTTTTAATGGTTCTGACAGTGCTTCAGCGACCGCTTTTAAACTGCTGGAATGCCTCGCCATCATGGCATGGGCGAAAACAGACAATTTTACTTCTTTTGCCGCCGATATTTGGGAACTAGAAGCAGGTACGATGATGAAATCCCAATCTGTCCAAATAGAAGTAAAATTGAGCTTTTCCAACAAGGCTGCATCTCGATTTAAATCTTCCAGAAAAGCACTGCCAGGACGCATTTGAATGCAGCCTTTTCCCCAGAGAGTGTAAGCCATCCAAGTACCGCTGTGAGGAGAAGATATGGCAATAAAGCGCTGCACTCGGTTAATGCCGCCTAACCTTTGCAGGTAGTAGCGAGTTACTAAACCGCCCATGCTCAATCCTACTATATCTAGATGCTGTTCTGGCGCAAAGGTTTTGTCTATATAATCTGCTATTTGTTGGGCTAATTCGTCTATGCTGGCGTTGCCCCAATGGGGCGAGAGATTGAGGGTGTAGACTGACCATCCCAGTTGGGTCAGGTAGGCAGACATTTTGTGAAAAATTCCCGATTTTCTGAAGATTCCGTGAATTAGCAAGACTGGGTTTCGGCGGAAATTGCTATTCATTTTTAAGTGGGAATTTTATTTTCTATAGGTGCTTTGAGTTCTTCAACTAATGCGTTAATACTTAGGGGCTCGGTCACCATTTGGCGGTGCAGCAAAACGTTGACTTTAACTTCTTTACCTACTGGCATTTGGGAGCTGTTCGCCGGTACAATCATTATGTCAAATGGCGTCCACATTGATGTAAAATTTATGCGTTTGAGCATTGTCACATCTTGATTTAAATCGCGCAGCAAGCGACTATCGGGGCGCATATCCAGGTATCCTGGTAGGCGTAGGGAATAGGCGGTGACGGTGCCGTGGTGGGGGGAAGAGAGGGTGATGAAACGCTGTACGCGGTTGATTCCTCCGAGTCGCTGGACGTAGTAGCGGCTGACGATGCCGCCCATGCTGTAGCCTACTATGTCTAAAGATTGTTCTGGATCGAAGGTTTCAGAGATGTAGTCTGCCAGTTGCTTGGCCAGTAAGTCGAGGCCGAGGCTACCGTCGTTGGGGGTGAGGTTGAGGCTGTGGACTGACCATCCGAGTTCGGTGAGGCGGGCGGACATTTTGCTGAAAATCATCTTTGTGTCCCAGATGCCGTGTATCAGGATGACGGGATTGCGATCGAGCGAACTGTTCATTTGAAAAGAAAATTGCTTGGTGATTACAGCATAAATCACTCCCCTAGGGAGTGTGACCCGTACTAGGACAGCTAGCCAATCGGATCGAGGTACGATCGACCATTAGTGGGAATCCCTAACAAATTCTGAGATAGTTTGTAAATAAGTGCAAAGCAGTGCGAGTATTTATACCTAAAAATTGCTTTGATGAGCTAGCTTAGATATAGCCCAATGTAAATTTTGATGAATAAATGTAGACAAAAGTTGCCTTACCTCGTAATCTAACTTTGTTGACAAGCTTGTACAAATTTCTCTAAAAGAACAAAAGGAGTAAGTCTAATGTTTGGTTTTATCAAAAATTTCTTCGGCGGTATTTTCGGCTTTTTTGGGAGACTGTTGGGCTTGAAAAAGTCTGAATATTTCCTAGATTTGGGCGAATCGGGAGCGAAGGAACCAGCAAAAGTTGCGCCGGCGAAGGCTGAGCCTGTGGCGATCGCACCGACAAAAGTTGAGCCTGTTAAGTCTGAGAAGTCTGAGAAGTCTGAACCGGCTAAGAAGGCTAAGGTAGAGAAAAAGTCTAAGAAAGAAAACGAACCAGTCGCTAGCGTTCCTGCTAATAATGCGGAACCCGTGAAGGTACCTGCCGCGGCAGCAACTAACGGCAAAGTGCCGAGTCAAGCTGAACCGAATCGGACTTTTGCTCCTAATAATTTAATGCCGACACCAACAGGAACTCGTCGGACCCCTGGCCCCAGCATGAACAATTTCCGGGAAATGGCTCGTCAGGTAAAAACGAAGTAGGAATTTGGGAATTGATAATAGGGAATTGGGCATTGGATAACTCCCAATGCTGGCGTTAAAAATAAAAAAATGGCATTACTCATTTTTAATTTTAACTCTTGGTTCTATTCCCTATTTTTTTCATTTCTGAGGAAGGCTAATCCGCTGTATAGCTGAAAAGCTGAGTCCCAAGGAGTTTCTGATTTGCGCTCGACTTCTATATGAGATTCGATCTTTCTCAACATCTGCGTGTAATCGAGCACGGTCTCGGCAAAGGGCGTAAATTCTGACCAAACTGTAACGTCAAGCTGGCGATCGAATATTTCCAGTAAGTTATTCCAGTTAATTCTGGTTGTACTTTGAGGAATTTGTTGAGAGTTTGTGACTCTGGATGTTTTGTTTTTGGAGTTCGGTGAAGCGGGGATATCTGCAGAAGCTTGGGTGAAGTTAACTCCTTGTTGAAATTCGTAACTTTGGTCGCAAATTCGCAGAATGCAGTTTCTGCTGGGAATGTGCAAGTCACAGATTTGAGCGTAATCTTGCCTGATTTCTCTGTGGCGAAATTGATCCTTTCTTCGGTTGGGCGAGTAGTCCATGACTTCGATGAACATCGGCAACAAGCCTTCTACTCTTTGGGTAACTTCTGACCAGCTAAATTCGATCGCACCGAGTCGATCGAATTTATCTTTGCAAACAACGGCTGGGGAAGAAAGAGACTGGAAGTGCTGCACTCGGAAAATTTGGATTTTTTGAATATCGCTTAGGGTTGCCCAAAATACGGGAATGCCGGCGTTGAGGAGTTCTTGACCGTAAATTCGCAGTTCGGCGATGGGGCCAGTTTTGTAGAGTCTCCAGCCGCGGCTTTGGATTTGCATCCGCGTTGTGTAGGCGTCGATTTTAAAGATTCTGCTGATATTTTGTACGGCTGCGGCTTTGTTTTCGGGACTCACGGGTTCGAGGATAAGGAGTCCGGGTTCGAGGTTGCTGGGGTCGTTTTTGGCGGTTTCTATGGCTTGTTGGCGGAGGTTTTGTTGTGCGGTTTCAATCCGTTGAATAGCTTGGCGGGTCTGGGAGACGATTTTGGCGTTGGTGATATCGCGGAGTATTTGTTTGTAGGTTGTTTGGGCTTTTTCGAGATTGTTGGTGAGTTCGTAGTAGCGGGCGATATAGTATTGTACCCACGGATTTTCGGGGGAGTCTTTTTGTAGTTTTTTGATGAGTTGGGCAGCTTGTTTGTATTCTTTACCCTCTAGGGCGGCGGCTATTTGGTTGATGTCTGTCATGGCGATTGCGGGAATGGCGTTGTTTCTATATTGGCTGATGTTTGGGTGGTTTCGCCACTGGTTAACAATTTTTGCTGTTGTGTTAACTTATAGATATGATATGAAACTATGACAATCATTGAAAAAATACGTGTCAAAATTGTCAAAAATGATTTTGAGCTTTCACAACACGCAGTAAACCAAAGCATAGTTCGCCGTATCAGGGTACAAGAACTCCGGGAAGCAATAATGGCTGGTGAAGTCATCGAAGAGTATCCCGATGACAAATATGGCCCAAGCTGTTTAATTTTCGGTTTGACCCTGGCCAATAGACCTTTGCACGTTCAGTGCAGTTATCCATCTCGTCCTTTGGTAAAAATCATTACTGTATACGAACCAGATACGAGAATTTGGATTGATTTTAAGTTAAGGATAAATCAAAATGAACAATGATATTTGGCAAGAAAAACTGGTGGAAGAAAAAGTAAGTTATACCCTGGAAATCAAGGGTAAGTTTATTATCATTGAAAACGTTCCTGCTAGAGTGTGTGTGGAAACGGGAGAGCGTTTTTTTTCACCTGAAACTGTGGAACAGTTGCAGAAGATGATTTGGGAAGAGAGAAAGCCTATTAGGGTGATTGAAACACCTGTTTTTGAGTTTGCTTAGGGCTTGGTTTAAATTGAGTTAAAGCTGATTGGAATTAACGCTTAATGTGTAATTACCTTTGCTTGTGCGATCGCCTCCTTTAACAACTATTTTATAAGTGCCGTTACTAGGCAATTTTACAGTGAGTTGAGACTCTCGGCGATTCTGGGAGTTACCTGTTTTTTCGGCAATATTTTTGCCGCTGGTGTCGAACAGTGTTATGTTGTGGTCGAATGCTCTGCTTTTGATGTCGATCGTCATAGATTGACCAGCCCGTCCTTGAAAGGTGTGTTCGCTGGGTTCGCCGCCGTCTTTGAGGGTTCCCCGCTGCTGTAGGATGGAAAGGGAGGTGAGTTTTGGGCGATCGACATTGCTCAATTCTAAGCCGTAATTGGTCATGGGTACATCGAGGCCATTTCCTTCTTGGACTACGATGATAAAAGCTGTTTTGTTGTTGATATCTCGGACTATTTTGTCAATAAATTGGGACTGTATTTGTTTTGCTGTTAGAGGTTTAGGTTGGTTGAAGTTGGGTTTTGAGGTACAGAAAAGCACGGCTCCGTCTAGATAGCGGGCGGCGTAGAACAAATAGTTTTGACCGTTAGTTGTAAATTCGTTTCTGCTAAAAATAGTGAATCTTTCAAGTTGCGCTAGTTGCTGGTTACGGTTACAATTTTTATCGATGTAGATTTCGTTAGCTGATGGCTGTCGCTGGGCGAAAACTGCTGGGACTATGGTGGTTACAATTGCTGAGATGAGGGCGAGGGTGAGGGGGAAGGGCGATCTGCTTTTCATAAATAGTTGTTTTTCTTTATTGTTGTCAGGTATTGTACGCTGTACTTCTTATTTTATCTCTCTTTTAAATACTTTTCTAATTCCGCAGTGCGCTGTTTCGTCATGCGATCCAAACATTCATTGAGGAAACCACCATAACCGGTACCGCCACGACTTTTATAAACTTCAAATTCACAGGTTTTATCTCTTAACTGAATCCACCCTAATTGTGCTTCGGAAAGTAGCGCCCGCTCTTCTTCGCTCAATTGGGAAATCAGTTGTTTGTAAACCTCGTTCAGTCGTTTATCCGAGGCTTCGTAATTCAACCGAATACAAGCTCTGACTTCTACATCTCCTTGCGGGCGATCGCAATTAATCTGTTGAGCAATGGGAAAGCTCGGAGATTGTGCAGACACTGATGTTGTACTGATTATTGCTACAAGCGCGTTAAGCGAAGCTATCCCGTAGGGAATCGGCCAAAAGGGCGATCGACCTTTCCTCAACTCTATTTTCATTCCCCCTCAACCCACCTATTTTATGAATTATTTGTTATTTGTTTATATTAGCACTTCTCAAATGCCGCTCCAACTAAAGACAAAGCCACAATCGGTGCTGTCACCGCTCTCAGAATTCTACTCCCCAAAGATACAGCTTCAAAACCAAATTCGATCGCCCTTTTCACCTCACCCTCAGTCCATCCACCCTCCGGCCCAACAGCAATCACAATCGATAATTCTCCCCCAGCCGGGGGCGGGCACGGGGGCACCGCCCCTACAAAGGGGGGATCGAAACTACCAATCAAACAATCCCACAAATGCCGATTGTCCCCGCGAGCCACACAAATATATCGATATTTTTGACCGCAATCTTTTACAGCAAATTCAAACGAAATAGGCTCTAAAATCGTCGGCACAATTTGACGTTCCGACTGTTCCGCCGCCTCCGCAGCAATTCTTCTCCACCGATCGACTTTTTGATTGCTTGGTTTGAGCAAAGTTCGATCGCTCGTCACCGGCACAATACTTGCCACA
Organism: Microcoleus sp. D3_18a_C4; assembly: GCF_036702415.1. Taxonomy (NCBI): domain Bacteria; kingdom Bacillati; phylum Cyanobacteriota; class Cyanophyceae; order Oscillatoriales; family Microcoleaceae; genus Microcoleus; species Microcoleus sp. D3_18a_C4. Next base: position 161,529 of record NZ_JAUBTI010000002.1, read on the forward strand.
CCCAACTCCGTCGCCTGTCTCACAACCTCGTCAAAGCCGTTTCCCTTGGGCAATGCCGCCATCAAAGTTACTTCAACGGGTAGCTCCCTGTTCACAGCAATCTCCTCGGTTATGGAGGCAAATAACCCTGTTTCCTGGGCTTCTAGGACTGCTAACCACCAATGCCCTCGACCGTCCATCGCAATAAATCGATCGCCCGCTTGCAAACGTAGCACTCTATTTAAATAATGCTGCTGTTCTCTAGTTAAGTCGATTTTGCGATCGCAAATTTGAGGGGGAGTAATTGCTAATCTTTGTAATTGAGGCATTGAATTTGGGATTGTTCGTTTTCTATTAGAGATTTTTTTTATTTAACCGCAGAGAACGCAGAGAACGCAGAGGAAGAGAGAATGAGAAGAGATAGGCAGGCGGGGTTTCAACTGTTCAAAAAACAATAAAGGCACAGCATCTACAACCGGAATTATTTTACAAATTCAAGTTTTTTTCTGCAAATGCTCTGCCTTTATATTACTTTTGCCAGAAGTCTATTGAATACAATCGAAAATCGGCTTATCCTTCCTCCTTAATCTTCTTTAAATAAGTGGAAATCGCTTCTGTAGCTAGCTGCGTGATTGGCTTGCCCTGACGGGCTGCTTCTTCCTTGAGCTCGTTGTAGATTTCATCGCGGACGCTAATTCGACGGCGGACTTTGCCGCCGCCAGCAGTGGCAGTCTCGTTTTCATCGCCGTTACTAGACGTAACTTCTAATTCATTAATCTCAGTTGTCATCGAGTCAGCAGATTGGTAGTTGGTTACAAATTGACGGATAGATTCTAACCCGACGCGATCGCAAAAATTGCCAAAACTCTCGCTCAGTTGCCGTTTTTGCTTGAAATAAACAAAAATCGGCTCCAGAAAAGCTTCAAAATCCTTGACGTGCAGCTTTTCCTCAATTGGTTTTGCCAGCCGCGTTTGATCGGGAGAACCGCCCAGCCAAATCTGGTAGGATTCCGGGGAACTCCCGACAAACCCCAATTCTGCCATATAAGGGCGGGCGCATCCATTTGGGCAACCAGTCATCCGCACCACCAAATGCTCGTCTGCCAAGCCCACTTTGGTTAAAAGCGCCCGAATCCGCTCTAAAATGCTCGGCATCACGCGCTCAGATTCGGTAATCGCTAACCCGCAAGTCGGCATTGCTGGACACGCCATCCCATAGCGCACTAAGGGGTCGATCGCAGTTTCCCGCTGAATGCCACATCGATCGAGTATTCCCTGAATTTCTTCTTTAATATCCGGCGAAATATCGTAAATCAGCACGTTTTGGTGCGGCGTCGCCAGTACCGGCAAGTTGTACTTCTGGACAATTTCCCGCAAAGCCGTTTTTAGCTGAAATGAACCTTCATCCTTGATCCGGCCATTATCCACAGAAATGCCGACAAACAGTTTGCCGTCTCCTTGTTCGTGCCAGCCCAAGAAATCAAAATACTTCCACTCAGGCAGCGGTTTAAAGGCTTCTAGCGGCTTGCCAAAATAGTCGGCTACTTTTTCGCGGAACCACTGTACACCTTTGTCGTTGATCAGGTACTTTAGCCGCGCGTGCCGTCTGTCTGTGCGATCGCCAAAATCTCTTTGGGTTGCTACAATTGCCTTGACCAAATCGTAAACATCATCCTTGGCAACATAGCAAATCTCGTCAGCAACCCGCGCAAAAGTTTCTTCTTTATTGTGAGTGCGGCCCAAACCGCCGCCAGCAAACACGTCAAAACCTTGTAACTCGCCCGCTTCATTGGTAATTACCACCAAGCTCAAATCCTGAGAGTACAAGTCAATTGAATTGTCTCCCGGCACGGTAACGGAGCACTTGAACTTGCGCGGCATATAATGGCTGCCGTAAATCGGTTCTTCTTTGTCGTCGCTAAAGATTGTGCCGTTGCCGTTTTTCTGTCTGGCGGCCTTGACTGCGGGGTCTTCCTCGGCTGAAACAGCTTTTTCGCCGTCCAACCATATTTCATAATAAGCACCGGTTTGCGGTGTCAGCAAATCGGCGACATTGTTGGCGTATTGCAGCGCATACTTGTATTCTGGGCGATTTTTGTACGGTGCTGGCGGTGCCATGATGTTGCGGTTCAAGTCGCCGCAAGCTCCCAAGGTTGACCCCATATTTTTAATAATTGAGGAAAACACTGCTTTAAGATTTTTTTTCAACACGCCGTGCAGTTGGAAACCTTGGCGCGTTGTGACGCGGATCGTCTGGTTGCCGTATTCTTCAGATAGCTTGTCTAAGGCTAAGTATAATTGCGGCGGAGTGAACCCGCCGGGATTGCGGGTGCGGAGCATGAACTGATAGTCTTTTTCTTGTCCTTTAACTCGATTGTCGCGGTTGTCTTGCTGGTACGAGCCGTGAAATTTGAGAATCTGAATCCCTTCTTCGGTGAAGTGGGTAGTTTCTTGTAACAGTTCAGTCGCAACGGGTTCTCGTAAATAGTTGCTGCGTTCTTTGAGACCTTCTGATTTAGAGGGCTTGCGCGCAACTGGGGTTGAAGTGGAAGATGTGATCATGGGAATGTATAGTGCCAGTTATAATTAGATACAGCCGATCGAATATTTCTTGACAATTTGACACTTGACAAATTTGCACTTGACAAATCTCCTCAGAAATGCTGTGTCGGATCTGTTGACAACTCGGTTAATAACTAAGTTAATAACGGTAATCCGGTAGGAATTCTGATGTTGTTCTATTGTAACACGATCGAGCTGGGGCTGGAAAATTGTAATTAAGAGTTTATACTTTCGATCGCTTAAGTGTACGAAACTTTAGAAATAATTAACCTCAACCTTTGAAACTATGTCACTGTATGACGAAGACACCTTTGTGGTCTTAGAAACAAACCAGCCAGAGCAGTTTTTGACGGCGGCGGAACTGTTAGAAAAGCTGAAAGCCGTGTTAGCCGAGGAACACGAAGATTTGCCGCAGGAGGTGGATAAAATATCTGGCTTGGAAGCTCAAGCCAAGTATTTAATTGATACTTATTGTGAATTAGATGTCGGGCCTGGAAAATTTTTGCAGTGGTACGCAGTGCGTCTAGAAAAGTAATTTTGGGGATGGGGATTGGTAGTACAGTTAGCCGTTAGCAGTTAACATTCAACAATTCTTCAATCTAAAACCCCAAATCTAAAATCTAAAATCGGTTAATCTTCCAACTGTTGAACCGATGATACTTCTACTGCGGTAACATCGATCGTACCGGGCGGTGTCAAGCGACTAAAATGACCTTCCTCTATTTTCAGAGGTTCCCCGCAGTTGGCACACTGAAACTGAGTTTGATTTAAAGCTGTAAATTCGTATTGACAAACTGGACAATTGTCCTCAATTAAATTGCGTTTCAGCCACCACTGAAGCGCGAAAAACGCGACCACAGGCGTCAGCAACAAAAAAGCTACTAGAATCAACACTGATTTAACTATCCAACCCAAACCAATAGACACCAACAAATACGCGATGCCCAGCAGTATCAGCCAATTGCTAATACGGGGTAGCTTGAAAGATATTTTGGGGGTGCCTTGGTTCACGGTGGTCTCCTTGGGTGTCTTTGCAGGTAGGCATAACTCTATCCTACTCAGAAATTCAGGCGGTCGATCGAGTTAATTTTCCCATCATACACCCAGAAACCGCTCTCTACGTTATAAGTTAATCAGAGTCAGAGGGTTGAAACATTCCTTGTAAGGATTGACAAAGAGATTCAAAACTAAATCTTGCCAGGGTTTGTTCCCTCAACCAGTGGCGATCGCACCTTTTATCCTCCCCTCGCAGCATTTCCACACAAGCAACCGCTACTGCTGCGGAATCTCGGTGAGGAACTCGCCACCCCAGTTTACCATCTTGCAGCGGATCGGCTGACCCGTCCGCGTCCCCCGCCAGCACGGGTACTCCGCAAGCCAGCGCTTCCAAATAAACTATACCGAAGCCTTCCTGGGAGGGCATTACATAAGCATCGGCCAACTGGTAATGTGCTGCTAAATTTTCTGTGGGTACAAAACCCGCAAATATTACTCTTTCGGTAACTCCCAAATCATCAGCGAGTTTGGCTAATCTAGGTCGATCGTCTCCTCTGCCAATAACTAAGTATTTCACATTCGGAAAAGTTTTGGCTATTTGCGGCAAAGCTTGAATTGTGACATCGACGCCTTTGTAAATATCGCTCGATCGCAATCTGGCTACAGTCATCAATATTTTAGCACCAACCAATTTGTACTGCTCTAATAAATCCTGTGGCTTCGGCCCATGCGTAAATATATTTTCATCTACAGTACAAGGCACTATTTGGAATTTTTCGGGATTTAAGTTGTTAATTTCGCAAGTACGCGCGGCGAAGCTATCCCGTAGGGAATCGCGCGTGTACCTGCTAATAGTCCAAATACTCTCAGCTTGTCTCATTGCTGTTTGATATTTGGGAGCAAGCGGTTCCCAAACTTCCTTGCCGTAAGTTAAAATCGTGTAGGGAATTCCCAGCGGCTGGCATAAAGTTTGAATTAGCGGTGCGAGTTTGATGTGACCGCAAAAAACCCGCTGCGGTCGTTTTTGCAGCAAGGATGTTAGCAATTTTGCGGCAAACTTAATACGGCCAAACCAAGCGGGATGAGTTTTTAGGTAATAAAATTTCAGATTTTCAGTCCTGGTGCAGAAACCGGGGTTTTTTAGGGAAATACTTGCTTTTTTGCGAGTGCCATGCTCTGATTGGGTTCGTTCACGGGACGATCGTACTGTGGTATCATTCGCAGCTAACGGGATTTGATATAGCAATCCTAAATGATTTGTGGGATGGGCATCTTGCCCGTCCAAGCTAGAAGCCTGAACCACGTTCATAACTGACTTGGAATTGCTATATAAGTCCTGATTTTTTGACTCGAAGGGATTGTGACAATCTGGGGAATCTCGCAACAGCAAAACTTCAGCTTGCGGCGAGTTTGTCCCTGCGGTTATGGACAGGTAAGCTTTGAGAATGTCTTGAACGTAGGATTGAATGCCGCCTTCGCTGGCAAATATTTCTAGGAAACAGAATAGGTAATTTGTCGATCGCATTTTTCGATCCAATTAAAACTCCCGCCTGATTTCGATGATGCGGGGAATTCTTCGCGCACCCAATCATATATATAGCGTGTTGTTGGAGTAGTGTGCCGGCGATCGACCAACTTTCGGATGCGCGCCCCTATCCCCGCGCGCCACCTTCGGGCAGCCAAACCCTTCTGCGCTTTCAAGTCAGCCCTCAAACAAAAAACCCAGCCATTGCTGGCCGGGGTAGAAAATTATCAGGGTGCATCTACTAATGTGCTTACTATAGCATCAATTGTGGGGTGTCACCCATCATGGGTGACACCAAGGCAGATTTCTAGATGAGAATAAATTATGATTGAGGTGAGAAAAGATTGAGAAAACTTGTATGTCTGAGCGTATTGTCCCTGTTAACCTAAGATAGGACAGACGCAGGAATCCTCAGAAACCCTGTTAATTCATAGATTTATGCTTGCCAAAGCCAAGATTTTCCAAGAAACCGGGTTTCTGAGCGCAAGTCCGATAAGATTTAAGATTTAGAATAAATCTGTGCTAGACCTCAAATTAATCCGAGAAAACCCGCAAGCCGTACAAGAAAGCCTCAACACTCGCGGAGGCAACTATGAAATCGAGCCGATTTTGCAATTAGACAAACAGCAGCGGGAGTTGGAAGGCAAGCGATCGCAACTACAAGCCCGCAGCAACGAAATTGCCAAACTCATCGGTCAAAAAAGAAAATCGGGTTTACCCCTCGAATCTCCCGAAATTCAGGAACTGCAGGCAGAAGGCAACGCTGTCGGCACCGAGTCGAACGAACTGCAAGCACAGGAAAAAGACCTAAAAGCTCAAATAGAAGCTTTATTGCTACCGCTGCCAAACTTGCCCGGTTCCTCAACGCCGATCGGCAAAAATGAAGAAGAAAACGTCGAAATCCGGCGCTGGGGAGACGAATACATACCCCAAAACCCCGGTATTTTACCGCACTGGGAAATCGGCGAAAAATTAGGAATTATCAACTTTGAACGGGCAGTAAAAATCGCTCAGCCCCGCTTTGTTACCTTAATTGGAGCCGGGGCAGCCCTGGAAAGAGCCATTATTCAATTCATGCTCGATCGCCACACAAAAGCCGGTTATGTAGAAGTGATTCCCCCACTTTTAGTTAACACTGAATCCCTCACTGCTACGGGTCAATTACCCAAATTTGCTGAAGAAAGTTTCAAGTGCGACCAAGATGATTTGTGGCTGATTCCTACTTCCGAAGTTCCGGTTGTCAATTTGTACCGAGGTGAAATTTTGACAGCAGAACAGTTGCCAATTTATCACTGTTCTTACACTCCTTGTTTTAGGCGCGAAGCTGGCAGTTACGGCAAAGATACGAGGGGATTAATTCGATTGCATCAATTTAATAAAGTGGAATTGGTGAAACTCGTGCATCCGAGTACCTCCGAGGCAGAGCACGAAAAGTTAGTGCAGGATGCTGAGGGAGTTTTGCAGGCGCTGAAATTGCCTTATCGGGCGATCGCACTGTGTACCGGCGACTTAGGTTTCGCTGCTGCCAAAACCTACGATTTAGAGGTGTGGCTGCCCTCTGCGGGCAAATACCGCGAGATTTCCAGTTGTTCTAACGTCGCAGATTTTCAGGCGCGGCGGGCAAATATTCGCTTTAAAGAAGCGGGTAAAAAAGGCACTCAATTCGTTCACGCGCTGAACGGTTCCGGTTTAGCTATAGGCCGGACAATGGCGGCAATTTTGGAGAATTACCAGCAGCCAGACGGAACTGTAAAAGTGCCGGAAGCCTTACAACCCTATTTGGGACGGGAAGTTTTATAAGTCACTCGGCGATTGAAATCGCGACTATACAAACGAAGTCCGCCTTCGCGGACTAAGAAGTAACACTGTTAGAGCCCCGACTTCTTCAAGAAGTCGGGGTTCTGGATCTTCTGTTTTTGAAGTGGCTCTAATTATACCAAATCAGGCATAAATATCCTCCTTATTTCTTAGTCCGCCGAATCATCTTTGTTTGTGTAGTAGCGGTTTCAACCGCTGAATCATCGACGTGGTAATTTATAGTTTAACTAATGCTTCCTTGATATCGATCGCCAAAAATCTATCCAATGCTAGATACATCCAGTAAACAGATAACTGACTATCACTGCTAGTCTTCTGAAATCCCAAAGTCAGGCACAGTTTTTCGTACATGGGGTGAATCATCAGCGTGTACAAGTCGCAAAGATTCGGAAAATCTGTTTGCATTTCGCCTAAAACTTTCTGTGAGTCTTCGAGAAAAGCAATGCGGTATTCTGACAAATACTGTGGCTCGATTATCCAACTGCGGACAAATACTGACTGGCAATTTGGATCTCCTGGTAGCGCCATATCGAAAGGATCGATATCGGAAATAGAACTTAAATGAAGGCTTTTGCTAGGAGCGTTAAAAAAATTTACTTCTGATTCGCTAGCGGTGGGATAAAGTAAGTAAAACCCGACTGGATTGAGATTATCAGATCGGCGCAAAACTCGCATTCCTTTTGAGTATTGGCTAGCCAAAAGCCGGAGAATTTTAGCAATTTTGTAGGGAACGGCGTTAGTGTTGCGGTTCATCCAGTTGTAATTGGTAGCTAATAAATTGGCAACGATAATTGCGTCGCACCGAGGGTTGAAATCATCTAATTGGAGTTGTACAGGCTTTTGAGGTTCGGCGCCCTCTAAAATTTCTGAAACTGGTTGAATTTGAATTGCCGTAGTGTTACCATCAAAGTGTTTTGCGATTAATCCGAGTGCTGCTAATTTATCTAACATCATTCCGGCGGCGCGATCGCTCCCGCGATCGGAATCGCAGTAAAATAGTTCGGCGGCTTCGCGGTGAGTGCACTGCACTTCTGTTGCGGGCACTTCCAGTTTCGCCAGCGGTGGTTTGAGACGGGGCTGGCTTTCCTGAAGCTGTTTCACCGATAAGTAAACCCAAAGCCTGATAAAGCATTCAGCCCTAGTGCGAGTTACGCCTACTCGTTTCATCAACAGCGAAACAACCGTGCGGCGTTGAGAAGGAGAATACCAAGTATCTAGTTTTGCAATATCCATTTCAGTCGAGAAGCAGCGAAGGAACTCTAGTTACATATTGGCTCAATTACCATAAACTTCACCCCGCTTCAGGTTATTTGTTGCCGCTGTTGCTCAACTTGCCTGATTTCCGGCGACTCTACAAGATAGCTGCTTGCTCCTTGCAAGTTCACGGCTTCACAAAGCACAATCAATTTTAGATATTTTCTGGCTTGATTTAACAAAACAACGCACTCGACTCAATTAGCAACTTTATAAGCACCTAACGACTATGTATGGTGCAACCTCAGCACCTTACGACTATTTAATGACTGCCAACAATCTAGATAGACCCGCTCCCACACAACGAATAATCTACATCAACGCTGTCTGCGATCGAATCGAAAAAATGTACATTTGGATTGTTCGCCTTGTGAGGGTCGGTTTGTCAGATTATTCGTTTCCGACATAGATGGTTTGTAAAACCCGTTTCTACGCAATCTGAAATTAGAGTTGATTTTTCAAGTAAAATTAATAGGAGAACTCAAGCTGCTGCTAGCTGTGCTTGTTCTGCTGCTTGGGGCAAAGTCTGATTTACAACAATCCACTTGCCTGTAATTGGGTCGCGGTAAGTAATAAACGGATTAGATTTTAAAGGTTGACTGCAAGGTTTAGTGGCCATTTCTACACACTCCCAATAAATGGTATTGAATAACTTCTACAACACCATACCTTTAATAATCGGCTATGTTGCCTAAAATCAGCGTGATTTATACCTCAACAATAGGTGATATTTCAGGTATGTTTTGGTGACACAGAACACTGCCTAATGTGATTTAAAACTGCGTTGCCAGTGAGCAGTATCACCAAAAACCTTCCGTAAAAAAAATCTGCCTTCTGGCTTTTACCTTCTACCTTTAAGAAGACCACTCTTTTCAGTATACATCTGATATTATTAAGTAAGGTAAAGACGTTTATCAGAGATCCCCTCACAAACTTATGGTGCTATTTGGATTTGGCAAAAAGTCGAGCCTGCCCTCTCCCCAAGAGGCATTACCGGGACGGGCAGAGTCGATGTCGGTACCGGCAACTCACTTTGTTAACGGCAATCCGCTCAAACCTCCCTTTCCAAACGGCATGGAGACTGCCTTGTTTGGCTTGGGCTGTTTTTGGGGAGCGGAACGCAAATTTTGGCAGCAAAATGGAGTTTTTTCGACGGCTGTTGGCTACGCGGCCGGGATTACTCCGAATCCTACTTACAACGAAGTTTGCAGCGGGATGACGGGACATAATGAAGTAGTTCTGGTTGTGTTCGATCCGAAAGTAATTAGTTACGAAACGCTGCTCAAAGTTTTTTGGGAAAGTCACAATCCTACTCAAGGAATGCGTCAGGGCAATGATTCGGGTACTCAGTACCGATCGGGAATTTACACGTATTCAGCTAGCCAAATGCAGTTAGCTGAAGCTTCGCGCGATGCTTACCAGCAGGCTTTGACTCCGGCTGGTTACGGCAAGATTACTACTGAAATTATTGATGCTCCTGAGTTTTATTACGCAGAAAGTTATCACCAGCAGTATCTTGCTAAAAACCCGAACGGTTATTGCGGCTTGGGCGGTACTAAGGTTTGTTTGCCTGCTATGTCTCAGGCTTAAAACTTTTACAAGGGGTATCTTGGGGCTGTTGCAGTCCGGCAGTCCGGCAGGGGTTTAAACCCCTGCCTCAAAGCTTAAGTCGTCTGAAGACGACTCAAAGGTTATTGAGATGGTCAAAGGGATTAGTTGAAAGCAGGTAAAATAATGCTGGCTGGTGTGGTAATTATCAATTTAATGATATCTCTGGTCTGCTTTTATATTGCTGCGAAGGTGGGGAAAATCCGGCGGACGATCGCACGTTTGGAACTTCGGATCGCAGCAATGGAACGCTGTAGCAGCAATGTCCTCAGTACGTCGCCCGGTTTCCTTGGTAAAAGGCAGCAAGGTACCCACCAACTACGACGACGTTATCAACAACTGGAATTGCAACTGCAACAGGTTCAGCAACTTTTGGGATTGCTGGGTTTGGGACGGATGCTTTGGTCCAGGCGCGATCGACGTTTGAGGTAAGCTATCCTAAAACTGCCGCCCGTGCTGACTCCGTAGGATTTTCAACAATATTTCTATCTTTGTAAAGGGCTGCGATCGGGCAAACGCCCCTAAAATTGGTGTAGGGAGAGAAGTTATAAAAATGTCAACTAAACGTTCAGGATTATTTATTGGCGGTTTGCTTGTGGGTTCTGCGATCGGGGCCGTGACTGGCTTGCTGATGGCACCGCGACCCGGCAAGGAGACGCGGCAGATATTGAAAAAATCGGCCGATGCTTTGCCGGAGTTGGCGGAAGATTTATCGACTAGCGTGCAGTTGCAGGCCGATCGACTTTCTGAAACTGCAATCCGAAATTGGGACGAAACTTTGATTAGACTCAAAGAGGCGATCGCGGCCGGTTTAGAAGCGACTCAGCGGGAACGCCAAATACTGTCGGAAACTGAAGCCGAAGTGAGTCCCCCGTCGCGCCCTCCCATCCGCTAAGTGACATGAAATCCTCAACCCCAAATCCGAGATTCAAGTGAGTGACCCTATATTCTGGCTAGGACTTTCGATTTTGCTAGTGGCAGTTAGCCTGACTGCTGTTTTAGTGACTTTAATACCTGCGGTGCAAGCGCTGGCCCGGGCGGCCCGCAGCGTGGAAAAGCTCGCTGACACGCTTTCTCGCGAATTTCCGCCCACTTTGGAGGCGATTCGGTTGACGGGGCTGGAAATTAGCGAGTTGACGGATGATGTCAGCGATGGGGTGCAAAGTGCGGGAGAGGTTGTGAAACAGGTCGATCGAAGTATTGGTAGCGCGAAAAAGCAGGCGCAAAACCTGCAGGCTACAACTCGCAGCGTGGTGAGTGGGATGAAGGCTGCTTGGAAAACTTTAACTCGCAAGCCGGCGATTTCTGGGACAAATCGCCGATCGACAGATAGATTGTCGCCGAGTCAAAGAAGTGCGCTTTCGCTGAGGGATTCGGGTTTGGAGGACAGATATTCTGGGGGTTACGGTGCCGGTACGAATAATGGGGAATCCCCCAGGTTGAGGAGTAGCGAGGGTTCTGGTTTGCCGGGGGATGCTGAAGATTTTGAGGGAGTGTCGAAGGATTCTTGATTCCACCCAATTCCTCATCATCCCTCAACAGCACACCCATCCCACCAGCAAGGATTCTTATCAATAAAATCCATCAAAGCATCATACTTAGGCGAACCCTTTTGTTCCACATATTCCAAAGCCCCCCAACTTCCCCACTTACTAAATGAACTCACATCCACAAAGTGCATAAAAAGACTGCCTCCAGCTTGTTTCCAACTATTGAGTAATTGGGTGTAGAGATCATACATTTCTGGGCGCCTATTTAATTCCATAAAAAACTTGGTCAGTTTTTCGTTATTCTCAACTCCTTGAATACCTACAATATGTTGACCGCCCTCGTAAACAAATAACTTGAGACCTTTTTTTTGAGCCACATCTAAGTAATACCTAAAGTCATTATCAACATCGGGCAAACTATCTTTGTAGCCAGGAAGTAACCCGCCCTCTCTTAATTGTTTAAAAGCTTTGCCAAACCCGCCATCTGCGTCATTCAACCAAGACTCTACTGTGCTGACATTTTCTTTCCCGCCCAAGTTTCCGCTAAAATATCCAGCTATGGCTAGGGCATCAATACCGTGTTGATAACAAGGTTTATTGCCCTCAGCCACCCAATAGGAACACTCTAAAGAATAAGTTTCTAACTCTCTCCAGGCTCTTTGAGTTCCTAACACGCAGACAACTCGATTCTTTTGATCCCCAAAAACGCCTTTCCAGATATCGCACATTTGAGCAGTACGCATTCCGTGCCATTGCATAAAAGCATCGCCTTTATCTCCCCACCTCGCTTTACCTTGTTTCAAAGCATAATGCGATTGTGGAAATGACCAATTCCAAACCTCATTAGAATACTCTACATAAACTTTCAGCTTGGGATCTAAACTATCTTTTACCATTTTAGCAAAGTTAGTCATATATTCATCCGTAGCCTGATGCGGCATATTAAACCAGGGTTCTTCTTGGACTTTATTAGCTAAAGTCACCATAACTTCTATGGGAACATTTCCTCTGTAAGCATAGGATACACTCTCTGGTTTAGGTCGGTTTGCCCATTCTTTTTGTTCGGAACCATTTGTTGCCATCCAGTCCATAAAACGCAAGACTCTAAATTTTTTAATCTTGTCTATAAACAGCGGATTAAATATTTCACCACTTTGATAAAGCTGTTCATCTTGGGAGCGAACCACTTTAATATTGCGGATATAGTTCCCTGTTTTCTTGGGATCGGTAGCAGTAATTATAATGTAGATGCCTCCGCCTTGTGTGGCATCTACATTAATGATATCCCTCCCAGGTTTCGACGCAGCCTCATCTTTTTTGGCATCAAAGCTATATTCGATCGCACCCTCACCCTCATAAGTAACAATATATTGGCCTGAAGGATAGCGATTGGGGATTTCCCTAAGTAATAGCGTACTTACCCTAGTATATTTAGGAGCATCTTCGGGTGATGGCAGAGACTTCACCCACCCATTTTCATCAATATTTAAAAGATTATACTCCTCTGTATCCCATTCACCTTTACAGTTTGGTTGTCCGCTGACGCATTGAGTTATCCATTTTCTAGAAGATTTGAAAGCATCTAAAAAGGGTAATTGTGTTGACCAGTCAGCAATACCATTAAGCCCAACTCCTAAAGAAGAGCGAGAATTTGACGTATTTTGTACATTTGCACGCACAGCTACTTTGTTATCTACTTGCCGTGCTGCTGTGGGAGCAATATTAGTTGTTAAAGCCCAACATCCGGGAATGAAAATGACAAAAATTAATAAACCCAGCACAAAGCCCAGAGCTTTTTTGTTCGATCTGATACTTAATCGAGACATAAATTTGACTAATTTGATTGTTTTAGGTAAAATCGAAGCGAGTGAGGCAGTTTTAATTTTGATATTTTATCAAAAAGTTCCTTTTCAAACTATCAGCTATAAGATTATTAACATTTTTGCCTCTCAGTGGAGGGGCGATCGCCCTTTCTGTCCCCAAGTGCGATCGCCCATCTAATCCTCTTTATCCAAATCTTCTTTTTTTGCAGTTTCTGAAGTTGAGGGGAATTCTAGTCGAATGTTGATATCAATTGATACTGTACTTTCTTTAAAACCTATATTAACTATTTTTACTAATGCTTCTGTGGGTACAGAATTATTTATTTTAAATTCAGGAGAAGACAGAGTTTTATATCCGGCTTCCTGTAGCCGATCGCAAATATTGCGCCAATTTCCTACAGGTTCGTTAGGTACATCTGCGATTTTTTTAACATATTGGTATAAAGTTTTACATAAATAAACCTCTGCACTTTTGGAACTCTGAAACAGTTGGCGGGCGATTTCGGCGGGACTGCAACCGGAAAGCAATCCTCGGAGGTAGAGTTTTTCTGTTTCTGTTAGTCCCCGGCGCGATCGAGGAGAGATTTGCCGTTTAGCTTCTGCAAAAGCTTGGTACAGCCTTTCTAAGTCCCAGTGTTTGGCGGCTTCGGCAAATAAGTCTTCCTTTGAGGCCATTGTCGGGTGTGTTGAGATGTGGCTAACGATAGCATAACCGAAATTGCTAGCGTTTGTTAGTTGCTTGGTAGCGGTAGCTAGTGTAGTATTATACTAACGACTAAATAGGTAAGTGTAAATACTTAGATCGGCGGGGAGGCGCGATCGCTTCAACTAACGTCAAAGCTAGTATTTGCAAAAGTCAGAGGCCGCTAAGTAAAGTTTTGTAACAAAAAAGCAGTATTTTGCATAAAACTTGCGGACTCAGCCTGATAGATAAATAGAGCTTTAGAAGTACCGCTACTGTTGCGGTTCATCGGGGCTAAGGGTTCATGAGGGCGATCGGCCGATCGGCTTTGATAACAAACAGTTTATTTAATCCAAGCAAACACAGGGCAAGTCTATGTACTTGTCTCTAATCAACACGAGGGAATAACGTGTCTAATTTTTTCACGCCTGAATTCAATAACGAAAGTGCGATCGCACCTTGGAATGCCACTCTAGAACCGACTAAGGCAATTATCCCGCAGCTAGATGCTAACCGCGTCCTAACCGGGGGTGTTAGTCAGGAAGTTAATATCCCGACTTTAACGCCACAAGCCTATGACAATATCATCTTGCCTGACGATTTGCTAACCCGGATGGCTAGTGCAGTGAGCACGGACTCCAACAGCAGTTTACCGGATAGCTCTGTCGATTTGCTAACAGGTCAGGCGATGTCTGAGGTTTATGGGGATTTGAGTAAGTTTGCGGCCGGGCCAGATTTCGTGGCGAAGATGAATTTGGCTTTTGGGGAAAACTGGGATGCTGCGGGTGCGAAAGCGTTAGCTGAAGGATGGTTTAATGGGGATTTTAGCGATATCCCGCCGGTGAAGGTTGTCTCGTCTGCTGAGATTGATGGGGCGAATGGGGCTTTTGCGGCGGCGACGGATACGATTTATTTATCGAAGGAATTTTTGGCTGGGAATGTGGCGAATCCGGCGGTGGTGGCGGATGTGTTGCGGGAAGAAATCGGGCACTCTGTTGATGCGCGGTTGAATGTTACGGATTCACAGGGGGATGAGGGAGCGATTTTTGGGGCGATTGTTCAGGGGAAGGAGTTGAGTCAGGGTGAGCTTCAGGGGTTGAAGAGTAAAGATGATACAGCAAATGTTGTGCTAGGTGGTGAAAATACCACAATAGAAATGAGCCAGCAGGGGTGGGTTCTTGGGAGCTATATTGACTGGAGAAACCAAAACTTTGATTTCCAAAAACCAGATCAAATTAATCCGATTGGAAATAGACGTGATGGTAAGGATGGTATTTATGTCAATTGGGGTAAAGGCTCTCCTTTTGATCCCGCTAACACTGATATTGTTAACGAACTAAACTATTTTGCTACCAGTGGTTATACCCAAGCAAATTTTGAAGCTGGCAAGACTTATAAATTTAGAGTCAGTGCAGATGATTACATCGTGATGGGTGCCAAACAGATTGGTCAATCAGGTTTTAACTGGATCACGCCCCTGAATCAAGACAGAACAGAACCTGAATGGCAGCGTTTTAGCGGAGGAATTTTTAAAGACTATACTTGGACTCCCGCTCAGAGTGGTTCATATAAAGTACAGTTTTGGCATTATGATATTACTGGTGATGCCGGTGTCGATATCTCTTGGGAAGCTCAATCTCCCACGGTAAAAAACAACACTATCACAGTAGAAAACAAGACATTCCCAGTCGAGCTATCGCTTTACAAGCCATTTGGTGATGTAGGGAAAGCTGAACGTAGCAATATTGACCCCAATAAAGATACCGTTGTGGTGATTCATGGTCGTGGTAGTGGTGGGATAGATACCGATATAACTGGTTTAGCAGAAGCAGCAGCAGCTAGTAACTATTACCCAAACTCCCAGGTACTTTACTTAGACTGGAAAGAAGCAGCAAACGTTCCGATTCGTTGGGAGTCGGATTTTGGGCCGTATGGGGCGTTAAAAGTAATTCCTTACGAAGCAGCAAGCCGGATTAGACCTGTTGCTAACTGGGCTGTGGAGAAGTTGAAAGAATTAGGAATAGATCCTCAAAAAACTATTCTCTTAGGTCATAGTTTAGGCTCTTATGTTGCTTCTGAGATAGGAAGAATAGGTGGAAAAGTGAAGGAGCTTGTTGCACTCGATCCAGCTTATCCTGCTAGCAAGTACGATATTGATGGCAATAACCCTGGACTTGATACTCCAGTAGATTTTCGTGATGTTGCTACTAAGTCTATTGCATTAGTTGCTTCGGATCGTGAAGCAGGTGGTGCTGCAGGTGATAATGAAAAAGCTAGTAGTGCGAATGATTCTTATATAGTTGATTTCACTGGCTATCCAGCATGGAGGTCAACTTTTCAATATCAAATTAGCGATTATCACAAGGCTATCGTCGGTGTTTACTCTGATATACTTTCGTCTGCCTCTCGCTCGTTTAATGAACCCTTAATTTTTCCAGATAAATACTTCACATTCCAGAATGACAGGTATGACAATAATGGAATTGGATATGAAAATAGTAAATTTCCTCGTCACGACGGTCTTATAACAGTTGATTTAACGAATATAGTCGATCCTCGCATACAGAATTTAAGGTATGTAGATTCTAACAATATAGAGCAAACAACTTGGAATTGGCTGTTGTCTTAAACCGTTAATTAATAGAATCTGGGCAAATGTACTTTACTGCTAAAAGAGCACTCATTTTGCCCTAAAAGCGATTACTCTCAATTTCATTCCCATAAAATCCAGTTCTGGTTGCAGTAAATTTCAGACTTGAGAACAAATAACGATGGCATTAAGATTCATCAATGATAATGGTCTATTTCGCTTGTTCGGCGATAACATCGCAGAATTGATCGAATTATCCCCAGGGCCACTAACAAATATTCCTGGTGGTGTCTGGCTTCGAGGTGGCAATGATACAGTTATAGGCTCTACCATCAGCGAACTAATTCTGGGAAACGACGGTCAAGATAGCATCTCAAGTGGAGAGGGAAACGACAGTTTATTTGGTGGCAAAGGCAACGATCAATTGTCTGGCGGTGCAGGCGATGATTTTCTCTCAGGTGACAGGGACATTGATACACTCACTGGCGGACAGGGAAGTGATACATTTGCCCTGTCTACAGGTGGCGGTTTAGACATCATCACCGACTTTGACAATACAACTGATTTCATCCAAGTACCAGCCAATTTAAATATCGGTGACATCTTGATTCAAACCGCAGGTGCTAATACTCTCCTGACTGTGAAAAGTACAGGTGAACAATTAGCCCAACTTAATAATGTTCAGGCTTCCAGTATCACAACTGCAAACTTGTTAGCTAATCAGCCACCTCCTCAGAATACGCCTATACCTCGACCAGATACGCCCGTGTTTTTGCCCCCTGATTTTTCGTTTCCTGATTCCCCACTTTCCCCTATTCTGCTTTGAAATGTAGTGGTATCGCCCCTTTTATTCTTAGGGCGATGGTCTTTTTTCCAAAGTACGATGCTACTTTCAGTGTCGGCATCTATGAGGACTCGTCAAAGTGCGATCGTCCTTTTTTCCCAAAGTGCGATCTACCTTATTTTCCCAAATAACCAAAAGGGCGATCGCTCTTCCCCTGCAAATTTAACCCACTTGCAATAATTCTTGAGACTGTATTGAATTTGGTACGCCATAAGCTGTATAAGCTCTTACTTCTGGCGGTTGAAGTCCTAAAACAATTAACTTAGGGGGAATGCCCGCTGCTACTAATTCTTCAGCGATCGAGCGATCGGTATTATTGGCTTGAATCCAAACTTGACCGTCGATAATATCCATGTGTATGACGCAATCGTGAATTCTTCTCCCCTGAAACCATCCCATTGATAGTAACATATACCTATCGTTCTCTAAATCGAAAATTACTTGACTTTGTACCTCAATTTCAGAAGCAAAAAACCCTGAGTATTCATTGAGAATCCCTTTAACAATCTGGCGGCAATCTACTATGGTATCCATTTAACAATCTCCTCTATTTGTGGATTAAAAACAATCAACTTCAAATGATTATCGACCAATAAAATATCGGCAAACTTATCTTCAATAAAAAGCTCCTCAAAAGACATCGCAGGTATGGCAAGATAGAGCGTTCTTTCCGGTTCAGTTTGTTCTAAAATTTTCTGATAAAGAATGTATTGTCCCAAAGCCTTCTCTAAATCTAAAATTTTAGAGTCACTGATAAAACTTTTAACTTCAACAGCTATCTTATACTGATTATTTTCCGCGCCAATCAGTTTTTCTGCTCCGATATCTACAAATAGTTTTCGCTTAGCCCATTTCAACAACAACGGGTCATGAGTAACTTTCCAGCCAGCTTTAACAAGTGCCTGTTTCACAACTGGATGATAGTAATCTTTTGCTGACACTGTTGCTCCTTTTAAACGCTCTAGGACGATGCTTTAAGTATAGCAAATAAATTACCGACATTACTACCAATGACCCGAAAGATGAATCTTTAGCTTGCGTAAGTCAGGCCAGTCGGCATCTACCAGGACTCGTCAAAGCTCGATCGCCCTTATTGTCGGAAAGTGCGATCGGCATTCCCATCCCGAATCCCAAAGTGCGATCGCCTTTCCCATTTCAAATCCCAAAGGGCGATCGGCCTTTTTTTATTCACTCGCGCACATATTCAACTTGTTAACATGATAACATATCAGCAGAACAGGTGTACGATCGTGAGAATATAAAAATTGGAGGAAGCCTAAATGGGAAAAAGTACGGAAGTGCCAGCCAAGCGACACGACCCAAATTACATACAGCTATCGGGAGATGTCCGAAAAGAACTAGGACTTCAGTTTAAAGCTGCGTGTACTCTGAAGCAGCTAAATATAGGAGAAGGGTTGGAAGAGGCGATCGAGATGTGGTTTCAGGCTCAGCAAGTCCCCTCATCCAGCAAGAGCAGCAAAAAGGGGGACGAGTGAGAGATCCAGAACGGGAAAAAGAAGAGCTTGGCAATCCCATCAACGAACCCGTACAAGCGTATAACCTAAAAGAAGCGAAAAAGAAATGCCAACAGCTAGCAACTGAATATGAACGGTCTCTTGCAGATGTTCGCCCTGAAGGCAAAGCCTGGTTTCGCTGCTACTTTCAGTGAGGGAAAAGACATGAAAATTCGAGAATCTCTTGGTCAAAGTGTATGGAATCATTCTGAGGGCTGGTGCTGCGAGCCTCTTGACCCCATACCGCCCGGTCATATTGCCCTGGCCGTTGAAGCGATCGATCTTAATCTTGTAGACTGGGATATCGAAGAAATTGGCGAAAAAGCAGGTTTTGATATTCAGTACAAATACACGGGAGTCAATGACCCGAAAGATTCATCTTTAGCTTGCGTAAGTCAGTTTGTGGGCATCTATGAAGACTTCTCAAAGCTCGATCGCGATTTGGAAATTTTGATTGCAGCCGGCATCCCGCGTCATTTATTTAAAATACTGACTGACAACGATGACATCGATTTGAAGCCTGTAACGCAATACCTCAAAGCTGTCTCATAATGCTTTGAGTGTAGCGCAATTGTTTCTTTTTCCGAAAGTGCGATCGCCCTTTTTTCCCAAAGTGCGATCGCCTTTCCCATGTCAAATCCCAAAGGGCGATCGCCATTCCTTAAGTTAAAATATAACTTGTCAGATTAGATAATATAACTTATCAGATTCAGAAAGGACAAGTTATGCCTGTAAACTGGAGAGAACATATCGTTAGTACCCCCGATGTACTGCGAGGTAAACCAAGAATCAAAGGGACTAGAATTCCCGTTGGCCTGATTTTAGGATATTTAGCATCAAATAATACTGTAGAACAAATCATCGACGAGTTTCCAGATATCACCAAAGAACAGATAGCTGCTTGTCTTGATTATGCTCGCGATTTGTCGGATTTTGAAACAGTTGCCTAATGAGTTTAAGAGTGTTCATCGATCAATGCGTTCCTAAGTCTATTATTCAACTTATTCGTGATACCGAGCATGAAGTTTTTGTATTGGGAGATTACATCTCAATAGAATCTCCAGATACTATTGTCATTGCCAAAGCTCAGTAATTAAATGCCATACTTGTTTCTGTGAATGGAGACTTCGCAGATATTGTGACTTATCCGCCAACTTCATATCAAGTAATCATTTCTATTCAACTGAGAAATCACCCTGAAATTATTCCTCAGTTGATGGCAAGGCTGACAGAATACTTATCATTGCACGATAGTGAGGAGCATTATCGAGGTAAATTACTACTGGTAGAAGTTTACAGAATTCGCATTCGAGAGTAAAAAGTGATAGCGAGATCCCTTTTCCCCGAAATAACCAAAAGTGCGATCGCCCTTTTTTTCCTAAAGTGCGATCGCTCTTTCATCAATTAATAAAAACTTCTGAGTTGGAACGACAACTCTAAACGTGATAAGCAGTAATAGCAACTATTCCATCAGCACTGTAAATGGCTTCGATGCGTCTAAAAGTAGAATGAGTCCACCATACTTTCAGGCGATTTCCTTGAGCCGGAGCTGTACCAATTTTACCGTAGCCTGCTGTCAAGAGAAGTAACTCAAATTCTGTAGAAGGCAAAGTTTTGGCAGTAATTTGAATGATGCCGTCAAGCTTATGCTTATCAAGGGTCATAGCTACCTTGGTAAGTGCTATAGATACGGTAGCCAGGGAATACTAAAGCAATGCCAATGGGACTGTGAATAGTCCCCGGATAGCTTTCTTCGGGCTCGCTACCCCCAATCCGAATTTTGAGCGCACCCAGCCAAATGTAAAGCCCTGGAATTAAAGTATCTAAACTGTAGGCGATCGCCCGCATTTGAAGATCCGGGGGATTAATCGGTTTTAAATACTGTGGCTTTTCAGGTTGAGAAATGGACATGGCACTGATTCCTGTGCGGTATGGTGGAGAAGCGGTCTTGTTGAGAACATTTTAACATAACCTAAGTTTCACTTGCAAATTGTCAAGCTTAATTAATCTTATTTTACTTTCACTTGCGTAAGTCAGTTTGTCGGCATTTATGAAGACTACTCAAAGCTCGATCGTCCTTTCCTTCCCCAAGTGCGATCGGCCTATAATTTCAGCATGGCAACCACTGTCAAATTCAACAGAGCGATCGGTATAATTAAAAAAACAACATCAAATACAGTCAATTAATGCCATGATTGATAATTTGCCCATCAAGCTGCCTCACTTACCCAACAGCTTGCCCAGCGAAGGTTCTGTCCGCATTGAGTTAGTCAACGGACTCTTAATATTTAGCGCTTCTATTCAAACCCAGGAACGAATTCAAACTTTAACAGCTCAACAACAAGCATCAAATCTCACTCCCGAAGAACAAACAGAATTGGATGGATATCGAGAATTCATTAGCTATCTAAATTTGGTAAATGAAACCATGAAAAATACTTTTCTATATCCTTTGCGAGGCACTGTCATTGGCTATAATGAGCCGTTTGAACCTGCGGTTTCCTTGGAAGATTGGGAATTGTTACAATGATTGTACTAGATACTCATATATGGGTTTGGTGGGTTGACGATAACACACGACTGACTCAGAAACATCGGGACTGGATACAACAATATCAATCTCAAGGTTTAGGAATCAGCATCATTTCTTGTTGGGAGGTTTCTAAATTAGTAGAAATGGGAAGACTTACTTTGTCCGTTACAGTTGATGAGTGGTTAAAACAAGCTTTGGCTTATCCCGGAGTGCAGCTACTCGAACTCACCATTCCCATCATTGTCGAGTCAACTAAACTCACAGGTTTTCACCGCGATCCAGCAGATCAAATCATTGTGGCAACTGCGAGGATTTGCGGGTGTCCCTTACTAACTGCTGATGCAAAAATTCTGGCATATCCTGATGTACAGACTCTTCAGTGACGGTAAAAAATGCCTTAAGACGAATCTTTCGGTTGCGTTAGTCAGTTTGTCGGCATCTACGAAGACTCGTCAAAGCTCGATCGCCCTTTTTTCCCAAAGTGCGATCGCTCTTATTTAAAGAATGTTAATATCGAAGCCTGGATAGTGTGTACAGACTGCAAGGCGTTGAGTTTGAATGGGACACAAACAAATTCCAGATTAACCTAGAAAAGCATGGCGTTAGCTTTGAAGAAGCCGCAGAAGTTTTCTTCGATCCATTCTATCAGGAGGGAGATGCAACGGCTAATGACGAACAGCGTAACTTTATCCTGGGTTACTCCCGCACTCAACACTCAACGCCTATTACTGGTTGTTTATGTAGAACGCAGCTTGCGAAGACGCATCATTTCTTCCCGTCCTGCTACCCGCACTGAAAGAAAATTATATGAACAATTCTGAAGAAGAAATAAAATTGCAAGTGCGACCTCGTACAGCGGAAATAGTCTCGCTAAACATTCCAATAGATACTTTAGCATCACTTGAGAAAATAGCGGCAAATCGAGATATGTCTGTAGAAGCATTGCTTAAGTTTTATATAGGGCAAGGCTTACGGGAAGACTTAGCTAAAGTTTTTTCAGAACGCTTGCTGGACAAAACTGCTCAAGTTTTGGCGAGACACCTTGAGTCCGCCGAAGAAATATCAACTATTATTCGAGAAATTCAAGCTGAAACTGCACGTTAAATGATGGCACGATTTAAGTACCAAACTAAAAGGCGATCGCCCTTATTTTCCTAAAGTACGCGCGTGCGAAGCTATCCCGTAGGGAATCGCTCTTATCTAACTTCTCTTCTCCTCACATTACTAAGCAACTGCAAGTTCATATTGCAGAACTAAAATTTCATCAGCTTTCAACATAGCCATAGCATATTCACTCCCTTGACTATCAGCAAACTCCACTAAATACTGACATTCCTTTTCCGTATCATACACTTCAATAATAGTTCCCACAAGTCCAACTGGCAAACTAGAAATAGATGCGTATTCTGGTTCCACTAGCGCTAATCGCGTATTTGAAATCGGCTTGAGAATCGCAACAGAATCCAAAACTCTAAAGTGTTCGATCATAGTTTAACAAAAGCTGAAATCCAACAACGGTTAGAATTAGTTGAAATAATTCCCCAAAAGTACCTTCTAAAGGTTGGTAGGGGCAGGTTTAGTTTAGTTAGGATATACGCAATCGCAGCGAGTTTACCCCTTTCACGCACCCGCCCTCCCCACGCTAGGATTTACCCCTTACTTAGGCCTTAAGTTCGCGCTGCTAAACTCAGAAGCAACAATCATCGACCCAATCCCCGCATCCGTAAATATTTCTTGCAGCAAAGCGTGAGGAATTCGACCGTCAATAATGTGAGCACCCTTCACACCCTGAGCCAAACTCCGCACACAACAATTAACTTTCGGAATCATCCCCCCAGACACGACTCCCGACTCAACCAACTGTCTCGCTTCCTGAATATCCAACTTAGCAATCAGACTATCCGGCTTGTGATAATCCTCCAAAATTCCCGCCGTATCAGTCATCAAAATCAACTTTTCAGCTCCCAAACCAGCCGCAATTTCCCCAGCCACTGTGTCAGCATTAATGTTGTAAGATTGACCGTTTTCATCTGCCGCCACGCTCGACACCACCGGAATATAACCGCTGTTCACCAAAGACTCCAAAATCTGGATTTTCACGCCGCTGACTTCACCAACAAACCCAATTCCTTCCCGGCCATCTGGACGAGCTTGAATCAGATTGGCATCCTTGCCGCACAATCCCACTGCTTTGCCGCCAGCTTGGTTGATTAACGAAACAATTTCCTTATTTACTTTACCCACCAAAACCATTTCTACAACTTCCATTGTCGCCGCATCAGTCACCCGCAAACCATCCTTAAATTGCGGCTCAATTCCCAATTTTTCGAGCCAAATATTAATTTCCGGGCCGCCGCCGTGAACCACAACGGGACGCATCCCCACGCAAGCTAGCAGCACAATATCCCGAACCACCTTGTCTTTGAGATTGCTATCTTTCATCGCCGCACCGCCATATTTGACCACTATGGTGCGACCGGCAAAGTGTTGAATGTAAGGCAGTGCTTCGGACAGCACCTCTACTCGATTAGTGTCCGAATTCCTAACAAAATCGCTTTGTTTGAGCATGGGTAAATTACAAAAGACTAAAAACTTAATTCTAAACTTTAATGGCTAAAGCATATATCAACAGCCACAAAAATCACTTTTTCCCTTGAAGTTATGGACGCACAGGCTCGATCGCCTTTATTGAACCCCATCCTCAAAAAAATCATAGGTTTTTTTAATAAAAGTATTAAAATTTATGTATTATAACTTATACATTTTTTGCTACAGTCAAGAAATGTATAACTCCCTTGATTTACTTAACGTTTTATGTTAACTGCTGTCGCCAAAGACTCCGAAAACCTTCAGTACAAGCTACCATCAGAGGCTGAGTCGTCCCCCCGGATGACGGTATTTTGCGATTTAGACGGGCCCATAGTCGATGTGTCCGATCGCTACTATGCCACCTATCAACAGGGATTGGCCGATACTCAAGCAGCTTATCTCGATCGGGGAATCAACCTCAACCTTCAAATACTCAGCAAACAGCAATTTTGGCAAATGAAGCAAAACCGCGTCCCCGATGCTGAAATAGCCAAAAGTTCCGGCTTGTCGGGAGAAGAAATTAACGCTTTTCTAGGATGCGTGAGTCGGATTGTCAATCAGCCAGACTTGTTGCACTTAGATCGCATCCAGCCGGGAGTGCAATGGGCGATCGGACTTCTGCACTCCCGCGGCGTGCGGCTGATTTTAGTCACCCTGCGGCCGAGAAATCAAGCCGTTCAACTGTTACAAAATTACGGTTTAGCCAGACTGTTTACCAGCATTCGCGGAACTCAGATGGCGGATGCCGCCTATCACAACTATACAGCCTTAAAAACTGAATTGTTGGCTGAAGTGGCAGAAGAATTTGAGTCATCGCTGGGTTCGGCTTGGATGATCGGAGATACAGAAGCAGACATCCTCGCAGGAAAAGCATTGGGAATACCTACAATTGCCGTTACCTGCGGAATTCGCAGCCGCTATCAACTGCAAAAGCACCAGCCTAATTTCATTCTCAGCGATTTGATTATTGCCGTTCATCACTTATTAGGTTCGGCGCAACAGGCGATATTATAATGAGAAATAGCTACTGTAGGGGCGGGTTTTACCAACCATCCACGCCTGAAATTAACAATCTGCTTGCACCCGCCCCCACCCAACCAAAAATCACAATGTACATTTTTCGTATTTGATAAAAGTCAAGGTTGATGTAGGTTATCGGTTGTGTGGGGGCGGGTTTATATATATTGTTGGGGCTAGTTAGATATTGTTAGTAAAACCCGCCCCTACAGACATTGGCTGGGGCGGGTTTAATGACTAATGACTAATGACTAAGATTTTTCTAAATTCCTGGTCATTTCCCACAAGCGATTGAGCGGAAAATAAATCACCGGAGCCCAAAGACTGCTAAGAATAGCAGAACACAAAGCCACTCGCTGGTGATAGCTCCAAATTTCCAGTAAAGCCCGATCGCCCATAGCAAAAAATTGCAGCCCCATCACCGTTTCCGCTACCACCGCCATCCCAAACACAATTAACGCGATGGGAATCGGATCTCTCTCAACAATATCTACCGGAATCGACCAGGTTTTCTGCAAAACAACTGTTAGGACTCCTACAAAAACTAGACTCACAGCGTGGCTGGGATGAGGAGCCGTCATCGCATCTTGAAGAAACCCCAAAACCAAGCCCATGCTAGCAGCTCCCCAAACTGTACGTTTCCGCTTAATACTCCAAGCTACCAACCAAATTAACAGCCAGTTTGGTCCAATTCCCAGCAATTCCATTCCCGGCATCCGAGTGGGCAATATCAATATGCACAGCATCACAGATAGAAATGTAACTGCGAAGTTGAGAAATTGGCGCGATCGCGAAGACATCCGAGATAAAGCTTTCATTGTTGCTGTGCTCCCTCAGATGCTGCTGAAGATTGACTCGGCGAATCCTTCGATTCGGCTTGCTTAGAGTGCGGGTAAACCACCGCCCACTCCAGAGCATTCATCGGTGCAGAGAACTCAACCACAGCTTCGGGAGCCGGAGTTTTATTCATATCCACCGAAACCACTTTTCCCACAGGCAAACCAGGAGGGAACAACTGACTGTAAGAAGAAGTTGAAACCATATCCCCAGGCTTGACATTGGGAACATTATCAAAAAACTCAATCACAGCCTGATTTCCGCCTTTCCCGCGCATAAAACCCATCTGGCGACTGCGGGTAATTCCCACACCCAATTGACTCGTAGCGTCGCTGACTAACAGCACCAAGCTAGTATTAGGAGTAACGCTGACAACTCTGCCTACCAAACCGCCGGGGCCCATCACAGTAAAATCTGTTTTGATGCCATCGTTACTGCCGCGCCCCAAGGTTACTTGCTGCCACCAGTGGCCCGCACTGCGGCCGACAATAGGAGCCACAATCCCTGCTGGTTTCTTAGCCGAAACGTAACCTAAAAGCTCTTTTAGCTTCTGATTTTGAGTTTCTAATTCTAATAGTTGCGCTTGCAATTCTTGAGTGCGCGCCGAGATGAGCTCCTCTTGCCCAGAGCCGTTGGCGTGAAACGGACGAGTCACCCAATTGTAAACTTCAAATACTGCCCCACCTTGTGTTTGCCGAACTCCCCAAGCGGCCGTTACAGCTAAACCTAAAAGAGCTATTGGCAGCCGCAGATCCCACCACTTTCGGAATGTATTTTTTAGCATAATTTCACTAATCTAAAATTGTTAAGTCAGGATTTTAGATTTGAGATTGCAGCCGTATTTCTAAATCCACAATCCCAAATTTGTTAACTACATATTACGCGACGACTGCCCGCTGAATACCCGTTCCAACTGTTTGTTTTCCAATACCCTACCAGTTCCCAAAACCACGCAGCAGAGCGGATCGGCTGCCACGTGAGTGACAATTCCTGTTTCGTGACTGATCAGAGTATCTAAACCTTTCATCAGCGCGCCACCACCAGCCAGCATAATTCCCCTGTCAATAATATCTGCTGCTAATTCCGGGGGGGTGCGTTCCAAAGTACGCTTGACAGCTTCCACAATTACTGAAAGCGGTTCCGACATACTTTCGCGAATTTCTGGGCCTTTGATAGTAACAGTTCGCGGCAAACCCGACAGTAAGTGCAAGCCCCGCACTTCCATCATTACATCGTCATCCTCTGGAGTTGGATATGCAGAACCAACCTGAATCTTAATTTCTTCAGCAGTGCGTTCGCCGATGACCAAATTGTGAACTTTTTTCATGTATTGGACGATCGCCTCATTGAGTTCGTCGCCGGCTACCCGCACAGACTCACTGATAACCGTACCTTGCAAACTCAAAACCGCAACTTCCGTCGTACCTCCGCCTATATCTATAATCATATTGCCAGTCGCCTCAGCAACAGGCAGTCCAGCCCCGATCGCCGCAGCGATGGGTTCATCAATTAACCGTACTTCTCTAGCACCGGCCTGAGTCGCCGCCTCAATGACAGCACGCCTCTCGACTCCGGTGACACCGCTGGGGATGCCAATAATTATCCGCGGCGAAACTAAGCTTCGGCCTTCGTGAACCCTGCGGATAAAAGTCTTCAGCATCAGTTCCGCCGTATCGAAGTCTGCAATTACCCCGTCGCGAAGCGGGCGCAGTGCTATGACGTTCCCTGGCGTGCGGCCGAGCATTTTTTTGGCTTCTTCTCCAACAGCCAGCGGTATTTTTAAATCTTGGTCGATCGCCACTACAGAAGGTTCCTGCAGAACAATACCTTTGCCGGATACATAAACGAGCGTGTTAGCAGTACCGAGGTCGATACCCATATCTCTAGATAACGAAAATCGATTGAGAAGACCCACTGATTCGTACCCCCCCCAAAAACTAAAATACTATTGTGTGCAATAATGTTGTTACAAAAGTGTAACCGAGGTGGATTCTATTACGTTTTTCATCCTGAGTCTAGTCAGAAATGTACATTGTCGAGCTCAGGTTGAGCGCAGACTCGCCAATCATCCACTATCAATATGTTCTGCTAACTGGGTGTACAATCAGGATGAAGCCTCACAAGCGCTGTTCCAAGTTCAGTTTGGAGGCTAATGCCCGTGTGGACTGTTTAACTACATCACCGATCGACCACATTCCAAAAAAAGTTTATGAGTCTTAATGTTGTGACTTTAGTAGGCCGCGTCGGCGGCGACCCGGACGTGAAGTATTTTGAGTCGGGTAAAGTTAAGTGCAGGTTGACGCTGGCGGTGAGAAAGCGATCGCGCAATAGTGACGAACCAGACTGGTTTACCTTGGAACTCTGGGATAAAGTAGCCCAGATTGCTGCTGACTACGTTCGCAAAGGCGCTCAAATAGGAATAACAGGCTCTTTGAAGTTCGATCGCTGGCAAGACCGCAATACCGGAGCTAATCGATCGCTACCTATAATTAGAGTAGACCAGTTAGACTTGCTGGGTTCCAAACGGGACAACGAGTCGGGTATGTCGCAACACAACAGCGAATTCTAGTGTTTGGGGAATTTGGGAAGTAATATTTGTGAATGGGGTGGGTGCTCGTGACTTCAGAAAAGTTAGAAATTGTTCAAACTGAGTACCAAGCTGGGCAAGTAGCTTTTGAGAGTGGCCGGTATGCTGAATCTGTGCAGAGTTTAGAAACAGCTACCGGTTTAGTCGATCGAAATTCCCGGTTGGGCGGTGAGGTGCAGATGTGGCTAGTGACAGCCTACGAAGCCTCTGGCAATACAGAAAAGGCGATCGAGCTTTGTCGGAAGCTCACCCGCCATCCCCGCCAAGAAACCCGCCAACAAGCAAAGCGCTTGCTGTTCATTCTCGAAGCTCCCAAACTCACTATCCCTCCTGAATGGATGGTGAAAATCCCTGATTTGGCAGCTTTAGATGAAAATCAATCAATCAGTTTTCAATCCAATCCCAACGCTGATATCAAGTACGCTAAACCCAAGCCAGTCGTACCAGAGCCTGTAGATTTGAGTCAGGTTAATACGAAAGACAATCGATTTATCTGGGTGGCGTTAATTGCCACAATTATAACTTTTTGTTGCTTGTTGTGGCTGAGCTAGATTTGTCAAAACTACTATATATAATGGACTTACCCCATAATTCCTGTGGGGAGTAGGGCTTAGGTATCCTGCCGGCCCTGGAAAAGCTTTTTGGGAGTCAAAGAATCAAAAGGCAGGAAACCAGTTTGGTGAATAACTATAATTTCAGGTTGGGATATTTACTGAAGTGCGAAGAATTATGTGTAGCAACAACTCAGTAAACTAGCATCTAAAAACCTCATTCTGGCTTAAGAATGCGGTAATTCTATTTTGTAAATCAATCAGATCGATGGCACTAATCTAACCTAAAAATATTAGGAGCGTTCAAAAATGGCAAATATTGCAGGCACAGCAGACATCGACCTGCTCGTAGGAACCCCAAATTCGGACACGATTTCGGGACTGGTCGCACCAGACAAAATATGGGGACTTGGTGGCAACGACCAGATATTCGGAGGTCCCGGAAACGACATAATATATGGCAACCAGGGTGCAGACAGCATCTACGGCGACGACAATGAGGATATTATTTACGGCGGCAGAGGTAATGACCGGATCTTCGGCGGTAAAGGTAACGATTTTCTAATGGGCGAAGAAGGAGCCGATACCCTGACGGGTGGCGCTGGCAACGATATATTTGTTGTAGGCCGGGGCAACGGCTTCAACGTGCGAGGAGGCCCTACAGTCGCCGATGCAGACTTCATCACAGATTTTACCCGCGGTCAAGATAAAATTGCCTTAGCAGACGGACAAACAGCTTTTGATGTGGCGGCTGTCCCCGTTAACTTGAACGGCAGCACAGGAACAGCAATTAAGGAACTGTCCAGCGGGAATTATTTAGTAGTGTTGCCTGGTTTAGTCAACTTCACAGGCATGGACTTTATCCAATTACAGGTCGCCGAGGGCTTCATCACCATTCCCCCGCAAGGTGCAACCGGGCCGACAGGCCCAGCGGGCCCGACAGGTGCAGCGGGTGCTGTCGGGCCAACAGGTGCAACGGGATTACCGGGTGCGACAGGTCCAGCAGGTCCGACAGGTCCAGCAGGTGCAACAGGTGCAACAGGTGCGACAGGTCCAGCGGGCCCGGCAGGTGCAACGGGATTACCGGGTGCAACAGGCCCAGCGGGCCCGACAGGTGCAACGGGATTACCGGGTGCAACAGGCCCAGCGGGCCCGACAGGTGCAACGGGTCCAGCAGGTCCGACAGGTGCAACGGGTCCAAGCGGTGGTGCAACGGGTCCAACAGGTCCGACAGGGCCGCAAGGTGCAACAGGTGCGACAGGCGCAACGGGTCTAGCGGGTGCGACAGGCGCAACGGGTCCAGCGGGTGCGACAGGCGCAACGGGTCCAGCAGGTGCGACAGGGCCGCAAGGTGCAACAGGTCCAGCGGGTGCGACAGGCGCAACGGGTCCAGCAGGTGCGACAGGGCCGCAAGGTGCAACAGGCGCAACGGGTCCAGCAGGTGCGACGGGTCCAGCGGGTGCGACAGGTGCAACAGGGCCACAAGGTGCAACAGGGCCACAAGGTGCAACAGGGCCGCAAGGTGCAACAGGCGCAACAGGTCTAGCAGGTGCGACGGGTCCAGCGGGTGCGACAGGCGCAACGGGTGCAACAGGTGCAACAGGGCCACAAGGTGCAACAGGGCCGCAAGGTGCAATAGGTGCGACGGGGGCAACGGGTCCAGCAGGTGCGACAGGGCCGCAAGGTCTGGCAGGGGCAACGGGTCCAGCGGGTGCGATAGGTCCAGCGGGTGCGATAGGTCCAGCAGGTGCAACAGGGCCGCAAGGTCCAGCAGGTGCGACAGGGCCGCAAGGTGCAACAGGGGCAACGGGTTCAGCAGGTGCGACAGGGCCGCAAGGCCCGGCAGGGGCAACAGGTCCAGCAGGTGCAACGGGTCCAGCGGGTGCGACAGGTGCAACGGGTCCAGCGGGTGCGACAGGTGCGACAGGTGCAACAGGTGCGACAGGTCCAGCAGGTGCAACGGGTCCAGCGGGTGCGACAGGCCCGACCGGACCTGTCGGCTTCGGAGGTTTGGGGCTAAATTACATCATTGCCCTTAACGGTATATATCCATCAGAATATGGGGCGGGTAGTGGTGAAACTTTTATAGGAGAAGTTAAGCTGTTTGCTGGCAACTTTGCCCCCGGAGGGTTTGCGTTTGCTGCGGGGCAACTGTTGCCAATCGCTCAAAATGTGGCTTTGTTCTCCGTCTTGGGAACTACCTACGGCGGCAACGGACAAACTACTTTTGCCCTCCCCGATTTGCGAGGCAGAACTCCTGTCGGTACAGGTGGAACTGTCAACCTCGGGCAGCAGCTTCCTTAACTGCTTCCGTGGCGATAATTTTCACTGGAAATTTTCACTGTGACGCACTTTTTGTTTCGCCATAGGGTGCGTCACGGGATTTTAGATTGGCGATTTTTGATTTGGGATTGTAATATTTAGTTTGTAGGGCGGACTTACGCCCGCACTACAAACCGCGATCGAACGCGCTTTGACTGCTTTTTAATAGC
Organism: Microcoleus sp. D3_18a_C4; assembly: GCF_036702415.1. Lineage (NCBI taxonomy): Bacteria > Bacillati > Cyanobacteriota > Cyanophyceae > Oscillatoriales > Microcoleaceae > Microcoleus > Microcoleus sp. D3_18a_C4. The sequence goes on from NZ_JAUBTI010000002.1 coordinate 192,820, forward strand.
CTAAAATATTATTAATCCCAAAGTTGCGAAGTCGCGTTTCGCAAGCGTTTTGATAAAGTTGTTCGGCTAACTGGGCACTCTCTGCATCTCCCTGACGCAGTAAAGCATATTTCAGAACGTCATAAGGTTTTTCGTACTGTGCTTCTGGATATTGAAATCCCATGCGTTGAATGGCTTTGCCGTAGCCTTGATGTTTGCCCATCGCGATCGACAAATGAGCCCAATGAATCGCTTGAGAGTTCAAACCTGCATAGTAAGACGCATAGGCAGCCAACCAAGCTAATTCGGCAATTCCTGCGTGTTTTGTCAAGCCTTTAGCACACGCATTTATTGCTTCTTGATAATCTTCTAGCATCAGCCAACATTCCGCTTCTCGGTAGCAAGCCCAAGCTGCTTCTTCGTCCCAGCCGTTCAGATTCGCACAATCTCGATAAGCAATTATTGCTTGTTTGAAATCGCCTAAATTTTTCAGAGTTTCCCCCAAGTAAAAAAACCAGCGAGTATTAGTTGGTTCTGCTTTTACAAGTCGGTTGAGAATTTCTAAATCTCGGTTAAACTTATCTGTACTAGCCGCAGCAGTTTTTGGAACTTCGGAAAATGCGATCGACTCCATAAAAGTCCGAACTCCGCTGCCACAATCGAAGTATTCGTGAGTCGCACCGACATATTTTCCCGTTGTCGGAATTCTAAATAATTTCTCCTTGCAGTAACTGCGGTTAATTTCATAAACTAGAAAAACATCGCCTGCGAGACTTGCGATCGCACCTCGAATATTACTTGATTGTAAATGAATTCGCTCGTCCGTGTCGAGGATAATTGCCCGCTCGGCACCTATTTCTTTGGCAGCTTCCAAGCTAAAATTGCGAGCTGCAGCAAAGTCGGCTACCCACTCAAATTTACGCTCTACGTATTTCTCTCCAGCAACGGCTGAGGCAAGGGCTAAACTTTCGTCAGTAACACCCGTATCAATTACAATACAAGCATCAACCCAATCGGCGACACTGGCTAAAGCAGCTTCTATTAAGTCGGCGTTATTGCCGGTAAGGGTGATAGAGACAATTTTCATGCGAGACAATCGCTAAAATTAAAAAATACCAGCATAACAGGCTATTATTATTGTGAGCGATTCAACCGTAGACCAGATTTTGAAATTGGCCTCTCAGCGCGCCGATGCCGCTGAAGTATACTACCTGTCGAGTCAAGACACGCCCATCGAATTTGAAAACAATCGCCTCAAATCCCTGCAAACCAAAGCACTGCAAGGCGTAGCACTCCGGCTGATTTACCAAGGCAAAATCGGTTTTGCTAGTTCCACAGATTTAACGCGGATAGACGATTTAGTAGATGCAGCGATTCAAACAGCCGAAATCGGCGACCCCGCAGAATTTGAACTCGCCTCCAACTTCCACCTCAAAGGCCCGGAAACCACCTACACTCCGCCCACAACTCAAGAATTAGTCGAAAACGGCAAAAACCTCATCGAGCAAGTTCACGCCTACAATCCCGATATTATGGTAGATGTCGGCTTTCACGTCCGCAGCGGCAGAGTGAAAATTGCCACGACGCAAGATTTGTATGCCGAAAGAAGCAGCCAAATAGTCAGCGGCACTATTGCTGGCAATTTGGTAAAGGGAGAAGATTTTATGCAAGCATACAGTTACGACGTTGCGCGCGATCGTCCCCTAGACACCAACAGCATCCTCCAATCACTCCTCGAAAAATACCGCCTCGCCGAACATTCAGCCACCATCACCAGCGGTTCCTACCCAGTATTATTTACCCCCAGAGCCGCCGCTAGCACCCTCGGCGGCTTGTTTGATACCATCCTTTCAGGTCAAGCAGTAGTTCAAAAAGCCTCTCCCCTCGCCGACAAAATCGGCGAAACCTTATTTGACGAACGCTTTACCTTTTTTGAAGACCCCACTTTAGGCCCTTCTGCTTGTCCCTTTGACGACGAAGGTACACCCACCACCCGCAAAGTCTTGATAGACAAAGGTACTGTCACCGGATTTTATTGGGATCGCAGGTGGGCCGCTCGCGCCGGTGTACAATCAACCGGCAACGGTTTTCGTGGCGGATTGTCTCGCCCCGGCCCTGATTTAACTAACTTTTGCATTTCCCCAGGAAATACCGCCACTCAAGACTTGATTGCTAGCATGGACGAAGGTCTAATAGTAGAGCAGGTTTTAGGTGCCGGTCAGTCCAATCAGTTAGCTGGCGAATTTTCTGTCAATTTGGACTTAGGCTATAAAGTAGAAAAAGGCAAAATTGTGGGTCGCGTCAAGAATACAATGGTGGCAGGCAGCATTTTTGAAGCCTTTAAAAATTTGGCAGATTTGAGTAGCGAAGCCGAATGGGTAGGCGGTGCAGCCTATTTGCCGAGTATGCTGTTTCAACATTTGGGTGTAGCTTCGAGGCAATAAGTTCAGTGCGGTTTTACTCGTTACCAGGCTCTGCCTGGTAATACATATCATGAGGCTCTGCCTCGAATTTGGATGAAAGCTTGCGAGGCAAAGCCTCTGGACATGGGTTCCCAGGCAGAGCCTAGGAACCAGTTAACCAGTTAAACCAGTTAACTTGCGAAACAAACATAGAAACAGTGTCGGCAATTCAACGCTTTGCTAATTCATGCAAATAGGTAAAAACAGGGAAAAATTTATAATGAAAGAGCCAAATGTCAAGGATGGAACTGGGAAGAAGAAAAAGCACTTTTTCTTTCTTTTACCTTTGGTTTTTTGCCTTTTAACTCTAGTGACTGGATGCGTTCAGTACGATGTCGGGGTCAACTTTGAGAGTCAAACTCGTGGCGAAATCGTGCAGCACATTAAACTGGGGGAAAGGTTGACGAGCTTCAGCAGCGAAACTGTTGCAGAATGGTTGAAAAGCATAGAAAGCCGGGTGAGGTTGCTGGACGGAAAAACTAAACGGCTTTCCCCCACAGAAGTTCTAGTGAGGATTCCTTTCAATAATGGAGCCGAGTTGCAAGACAAGTTCAACCAATTTTACAATCCGATCGCACCAACCACACAATATCGGGTTTCAAGTCCGCTAGAAACAGATTTGCCGAAGTTTGAATCTCACCTGAATGTCAAGCAGAATAATTTATTATTGGTGCTGCGAAATCGGTTGAGTTTGGAATTGGATTTGCGCTCTCTTTCACTGCTTTCTTCTAATGGCAGTCTGCTGCTGAGTCCGGGGGGACTTTTGGAGCTAGACTTTAGCTTGAACACGCCTTGGGGCGCCGAAAGTATTGAAACTGTCGCCGGTGCGCTGGTTCCCGAAAGCTCTCAGCAAGGAAAACAGTTAGTTTGGAAGCTCAAACCCGGAGAAGTTAACTATTTGGAGGCGATATTCTGGATTCCCAGCCCGGTAGGCATTGGGGCGCTGATTATTGCCTTATTTGTAGCCGCGGGCATTGCTTTGAAATATCAAATATTGCCAGCACTGGGAATCGGCAAGAAACCACAAAACATCGGTCAAACCTAAAGAGGATATGGGGAGCATCTCATATTTGTAAAAATACTTCTTCTGGCTCCTTCCTTCTTCTGGCTCCTTCCTTCTGGCTCCTTCCTTCTTCCTCTTTCCTTCTGCCTCCTGCCTCCTGCCTCAAAACTCCAATTTCTAGCGGAGGGCTGCAAAGGTGAGATGCTCCCAGGATATGTCCTAGAGGGGCGGCTTAACCAATCTCTTCAATCAACTCTCAGAGCTGCAATCAACCCGCCCCTCCCCGGATATTATGGTTAATTGACCCGATTAGATTTTATAAAAACACTGAGAATATATGCCTAAAAACAGTTGACAAATGGTAAATAATTTGCTTAACCTGAATTGAGAATTAGGAACAGAGAAAATGCGATCGCTAAATTTCTTCTTCATCTTTCTGATTTGCTTGGCTCTAGTATTATTCAGCATCGAAAATACACAGCCAGTCGCGATTCAAGTTATCGAAGGCGTCCAAGTTAAAGCTCCGCTGTGCGTAGAACTAATTGTAGCGACCGGATTAGGGGCAACACTAGCGTGGCTGTTCAGTCTGTGGTCGAGAATGCAGCGAACCCTCGCCTCGCGCCAAGAGATTCGCCAAGTTCGCGAAAAAGAGCAGCGGATTCAGGAATTAGAACAAAATCTTGAACGCTATAAAGCCGAAGTAGAAGGCAAACAACCTTTGTTAGAAAGTGCAGAACCGATAAGTTTAGAAATAGCAGCCATTGAGGGCACGACTACTGAAATGACCGCCAATTAATTTGATATGCTCTCTGGTTTTCTCCGAGGCAAAATCTAAAATCTAAAATCTAAAATCTAAAATCTAAAATCTAAAATCGAATGGCCGTTTCCCGAGACCAAGATGGCTTAGAAACGATTTCCGAGGGGATCGCAATTTTAATTGACCTAGCCGAACGGGGAGAAATCGATCCTTGGGACGTTAAGGTAATTGAAGTGTTCGATCGATGTCTTAGCAAGCTTACGAACGCCTGCGATGCAGATCAGAGTAAGGATTTCTCCGATTTGTCCCACTCCGGCCAAGCGTTTTTGTACGCTTCAATGCTGGTTTTGCTCAAAGCAGAAAGTATCGTCCTCTCCGAACCCCCCGCGAATCCCGACGCCGACGAGCCGGCAGTAGAAGACGCAGAGCACTCAGGCGGGCGACACTTGCCGCAGCATTTAGAGCGGCAATTGCGCCGTCGCGGTGTAGCTCAACTACCGCAAAAACGCCCGGTGACTCTCCCAGAACTGATTGAGCAGTTGCAGCTAATGAAAGCAGCAATGGAGCAGCAGACAGTTACCCCCCGGCGTCGCCCTACCTCAAAAATGCGATCGCAAGCGGCCCAAGCTATCTTTGAGCTAGCTCACCAAGAAAATCTCGTAGAAACTGCTAGTGAACTCGAACGGTTTCTGGCTCAGCGGGGCGCGGAAATTGACGAGGGTTGGCTGGACTTGGACACATTGCTAGAGCTCTGGCATCATAACGACTCGCACTCTCCTGTCAACCCAGAACACCCAGTATCGACTGGGGAAGTTCACTTGCCAAATCATGACCGCGTGGGTATTTTTTGGGCGTTGTTGCTGCTATCGGCTCAGTCTAAAGTAGAGTTGCTTCAAGAGGAGTTTTACCAAGACCTCAAAATCCGCGCGCTTTGAGCTTGCAGGGGATTAGCTTCTCGGAGGAAACTAATAACTATGCCACTGCGTCGGTTAAGATTCCAGGCAGAATCTCGCTCTATGGCATTCTGTTGCTGAGCCCCGAATGCGGAGAGCGGCAGTGCGAAGTTCTTGGTGATTCCCTATTCCTGGTTTCTTAAATCTAGGTAAATTGGGGATAAATGATTGATAGCCTGGTACGATGTCGCCTATAAACTGGTCAGGATTTTGCTGTGCTCGATCGATTCGACGATCGCAACCGCTAGCATCTAATTGTTGAGTTTATATCAATTAACAGAGGGTTGAGGAAGTTAATAATGAAAGCGATGATTCTGGCGGCCGGTAAAGGCACTCGCGTCCGTCCTATTACTCAGACAATACCCAAACCGATGATTCCCATCCTGCAAAAGCCAGTGATGGAGTTTTTGGTTGAATTGCTCCGCCAGCACGGATTTGACCAGATTATGGTCAATGTTTCTCACCTGGCAGACGTGATTGAAAACTACTTCCGCGACGGTCAAAAGTTTGGGGTACAAATTGCCTATTCTTTTGAAGGGCGAATTGAGGACGGAGAAATGATTGGAGAGGCTGTCGGTTCGGCTGGCGGTATGAAACGAATTCAGGACTTCTCGCCGTTTTTTGACGATACTTTTGTAGTGCTGTGCGGCGACGCTTTGATTGACTTGGACTTGACTGCTGCTGTGAAGTGGCACCGGGAAAAAGGGGCGATCGCTACTATTGTTATGAAATCGGTTCCCCGCGAGGAAGTTCCCAGTTACGGAGTGGTGGTAACAGACGAGTCTGGCAAAATTAAAGATTTCCAAGAAAAACCTTCTGTCGAGGAAGCTCTGAGTACCGATATTAACACTGGTATTTATATTTTTGAACCGGAAATATTCGATTACATCCCTTCGGGCCAGGAATACGATATCGGTTCGCAGTTATTCCCCGCGCTAGTAGCAGCAGGCGCCCCTTTTTACGGAATTAGCATGGACTTTGAGTGGGTGGATATCGGCAAAGTTCCTGATTATTGGCGGGCAATTCAGAGCGTACTGCTGGGACAAGTTAAAAATGTTTCGATTCCGGGAATTGAAGTACGCCCCGGCATTTACGCTGGTTTGAATGTAGCTGTCAACTGGGATAAGGTTGATATTACTGGGCCTGTTTACATTGGCGGGATGACGATCATTGAGGATGGAGCAAAAATTATCGGCCCGACAATGATTGGCCCAAATTGTTGGCTTTGCAGTGGCGCCACTGTGGAAAACAGCGTGATTTTTGAGTATTCCCGTTTGGGCCCGGAGGTGCGGTTGGTTGACAAACTGGTGTTCGGGCGCTACTGCGTTGATAAAACCGGGGCTGCGATCGATTTGCAAGCGGCGGCTCTCGATTGGCTGATTACTGACGCTCGCCAAGTTTTACCGACTCAACACGGAGAAGAGCGGCGCGCGATATCTGAAATTCTCGGTAATGGTGGATAATTGCTAATTGCTAATTGCTAATTGGTAATTGCTCAAGGTAAGGTGCGCTAGCCGCACCCTACTTTTACGTTTATGAGCTCAGCTTTCAATTATGGTAATGTGCTTAGGTTGCACCTCACCTCTTCCACCATTCTCAAAAACAGGCTTTCCGGCCTGTTCCACAAAGAGTAGATATTCTTGTGGAACAGGCCGGAAAGCCTGTTCATAAAAGGCTTATTGACAGTGGTGCAACATCTCAGTTGCACCCTACATCTTGCACCATTCTCAATTAGCCGTAGGGGCGGGTTCGCCAACAGCCTTAAAGCTTGCAAATAGGTTCTATAAACCCGCCCGACCCCACGAAAAATCCTCTTATTGATATTGCTGCAAGATGTCAGTTGCACCCTACATTTCACGACTGAAGATAAGTATATTGGCTGAGACTCCGCTCGTAATTTTGCAGCAAAAGTTGGGCCTCGGAAAGAGTAATTTTATTTTGCTGCAAAGCGGCTTCTGTCTGACGGCGGATGCTTTCAACCAAATTTTCTGAATCGTACTGTACGTAGCTGAGGACTTCTTTCATAGTGTCTCCTTTCACAACGTGTTCGATATGGTAGCCAGAAGGTGTTAGCTGAATGTGAACTGCATTGGCATCGCCGAATAAGTTGTGAAGGTTGCCCATAATTTCTTGATAAGCACCGCCCAAAAATAGCGCCAAATAGTACGGTTCTCCATGTTTGAGAGTATGCAGTTCCAAAACCGACTTCACATCTCGCAAATCGATGAATTGGTCGATTTTGCCGTCGCTGTCGCAGGTAAGATCGGCTAAAATACCGCGTTGAGTTGGTTCTTCGTCGAGTCGGTTAATTGGCATAATAGGGAACAATTGGTTAATTGCCCAACTGTCGGGTACTGACTGGAAAACAGATAAGTTGATGTAATAAATGGACGCCATCACCTTTTCTAAGTCTTCCAAATCGTCAGATACGTATTCATTTTGCCGCGCGATCGCCTGTATCTTATCGCAGCAAGCCCAGTACAACTGTTCGGTTTTCGCCCGTTCCGCAATTCCCAAATAGCCTAAGTTAAATAAACTGACTGCTTCTTCCTTGAATTGGATAGCATCGTGATAAACTTCTTGGTAATTTTCGGGGCTGATAGATTGGTAAATTTCGTAGAGATTGCGCGGAATTTGGTGCGCGTTTTCATCTACTGGTTCGGGTACTTCTCTGGGGACATCGCTAGTACCGAGTACGTCAAAAACTAATACTGATTGGTGAGAAGCGATCGCCCGCCCGCTTTCGCTAATGATAATGGGAACCGGGATTTTGCGCTCGTCGCAGGCATCTTTCACTCCCGCTACTACGTCGTTAGCGTAGTTTTGCATATTGTAGTTTTTGGAAGCGTGGAAGTTGGTTTTAGACCCGTCGTAGTCAACGCCGAGTCCACCGCCTACGTCCAAGTAGTTCATATTAGCTCCCAATTTAGCTAATTCTACATAAATGTGGCTGGCTTCTCGAATGGCGTCTTTGATGACGCTAATTGAGGAAATTTGAGAGCCGATGTGGAAGTGCAGTAACTGCAAACAATCGAGCATTCCCGCTTTTTCTAGTTCGTTGACTGCACGGATAATTTCAGGAATTGTCAAGCCAAATTTTGCCCGATCGCCCGTGGAAACTCCCCAGCGGCCAACGCCTTTGGTAGTGAGTTTTGCTCGCACTCCCAAAATCGGTTTAATTCCTAATGCTTTGCTGGCGGCGATTGCGAGTTCTACTTCCTCTATTTGCTCCAGCACAATTACGGAAGTTTGGCCTAGCCGCTGCGCCAAAATAGCAGTCTCGATGTATTCGCGGTCTTTGTAACCGTTACAAATTAATAAAGCGCCTGGGTTTTTTAAGGTCGCCAAAGCTATCATTAATTCCGGTTTCGAGCCGGCTTCGAGCCCGAAGTGATGGGGTTGACCGAAACGCACCAAATCTTCAATTAATTGTCGGTGCTGGTTGCATTTAACTGGAAAGACACCGCGATAGACATTTTTGTAATTGTACCGAGCGATCGCTCTGGCAAAACAAGAATTTAAGCGCTCGATCCGGTCTTCCAAAATATCAGAAAATCGAATCAGCAGGGGCAAAGCCAAATTTCGCTGTTTTAGGGATTCTACCAGTTCGCACAAGTCCAGGGAACCGCCGCGATCGCCCTTGGGAGATACTGTAACGTGACCGGCTGCATTGATCGAAAAATACGGTTCGCCCCAACCTTGAATTCGGTAGAGTTTCTCACTATCTTCTATAGTCCAAGATGCTTGTGGCAGTTGAGCCGCCGTTACCAAAGCACTGTCTGGTGCCGCCAAACTCGTGACTGTTGGCGAGTGAGTCGATAGCGGATCGAGATCGGAGAAAGCAGCGGTGGCTGGGGAACTCATCTTATGGGAAACCTCTTTTAGGAGTGGTCAAATAGATAGTTTATCGCAGATATCGGGTTTCCTGATGCAGTTGAAAAATCACTTTGGGTACAGGGGCTGGCGATTTTAGATTTTAGATTTTAGATTTTAGATTTTAGATTTTAGATTTTAGATTTTAGATTTTAGAATTGACTCTACAGATAGATGAAAAGCGCGGATTGAACTACAATCTCAACCGTATTTGCTTTGCGGGACTTATTTCTTCAAGCAAGTATCCCTATGCAGGTGAACTCGGAAACTCGGTTTCCGAGTTCACCTGCGCCAAGAGAGTTATCGGACGATCGCTCGCCCGACACACACTAACCAAAAATCACCTCCGGCGGCGCCATGTCAGCCCCCATCCTCAATCCCCCGTTATTAGACTTCTTCAAGCCCGGTTGAGGTGCTTTTTCTGGGGTCTTCTGAGCCGGTGCAACTGAGGCTGGCGGTGCCACCTGCGGTTGAGGTACTGCCTGTGCTCCGGGGATCACGGGTTGCTGCGACAGCCAACCCAAACCCCCTACAGCCCCAGCCATCAAAGCGGTGTAGCCGATGTACAAATGCACCGGACGCATTTGAAAGCCTTCGCCTGAGTCGGAATCGGAAACAGACACATACATACTGGGAATTGGACTCGGAGCGGGTTTGGGCAAAGCATTCGCCATAGCGCTGCCGTCTAGTCCCAAGGCGTCGCCCAGTCTGCGGATAAAACCTCTAACGTAAATATCTTGGGGCAGTTTGTCGATTTCCCCATTTTCGATCGATTCGATGTGGTGCACCGGCACGAGAGTTTGACTGTGGAGTTGCAGCAGGGATAGGGAGCGAATTTGCCGTCCCTTACGCAATTCTTTACCCAACTCCCGCAGGCACTCTTCTCGCTCTTGAACGGCTAAAGCTGCTTCTTCTTCCTTGGTGAGTTTTTTCGGCTTTTTGGGAAAACCAAACCCTGGGAAGGATTTTCCGGGGACGGTGACAGTTGCAGGTGGAGCCGACTCGACTTTAAGTTCGTCTTGGGGCGCTTCTTTGCTGTCTTCAGAAGTGTTGGTGTCTCGATCGGAAGTTTCAGTGTCGGACTCGGTTTGGGGGGGCGCTTCCACACTAGCGCTGCGCCAATAGAAGACAGGAGCAGCTACTGGTGGCTCCAATTCTTGAATTTCTGTCACCGTCTCAAAGGCGGGACTTACAGCAGTAAAACTCTCTTGGGCTACTTGCGGTTCAATTTTGTTTTGTTTGGGAAAGCGATCGAATGCGAGCTTGACGGCTTCTCTGCTAACTGCTCTAATTAAAATTTCGGCAGCGGAGGCTGCTTCGCCCAACATTGTTTGCAAGCTAGCTAGAGCTTGGCTATAGGTGTCACTACATAGGAGTTCAGCTTCTATTTGACCTAGGACAGAACGAAAACTTTCTTGAGAAATTTCAATAGTTGGGTGATCTGTCACCCCAAAATAAGCCTCGGGTTTCAGTGCCATGATATTCATGTTGTCTTGGTAGAAGGTATCTGAGTACGTTCTTCGACAGGTTGGCAGTGATTCCGGATGTCGGTTGGGGGAGAGTGGGAGTGTGAGGGAGAGTGAGAGAGTGAGAGAGTGGGAGAGTGGGAGAGGCGCAATTCCCACTTACCAATTTTCTATTGCTTGTGGATGCGATCGAGCAACCAAAGAGCTCCGAAAATCCCGACAAAATGGGCAACAGTGGCGTGAGTATTGGCGAGTACCACAAATATATCTAGGGGCTGAATAAATCGGCCCACATCAACTGCGGCACCAAACAAAGCTTGCGGCTGAGCTAGAGATTTGGCTAAAAGCGTGCCGCTGATGGCTTCTGCGCCGATCAGCGTCAGGATCATTCCTGACAAGTTACTCATCAGTGCCAGCCGCACCTCTTTGATGGTGTCTGCTTTTTTGGGGCGGACAGCGTTACCGGGCGATCGCAGTTGTCTCGACAAACGAGTGAAGCGGAAAGAGCGATATACGCTGTAAGCGAGTACGGCGAGGCCGCAAATGGCAAAAAATACGCCGCCGCCGGTGCCGGCACTGGTTGAACCCGCACCGGCGGTAGCCCTGGGGAGGGCGAAGGGGATGGCAAAGAGCAAAATGATCGCCGCTACCACCCCTAGCACTAACTGTACCCAGAAGCAAACCCAGCCTGTTGTACGAAGGGCAAAGGCTACTCGCTGTACGGCGACAGGAAGCTTATCGTTATCTAACTGATTAGTCATATTTTGAGCGGGTATAATTAATTGGCATTAGTTGGCAGCAGTTTTTTCTCTTCGGGGACGGTTGACGGCGGTTAACCCTCTTTATAATAGAAGTAGCAATGTTTAAGATTTGTAACTAACATTGGATTTCACATTTGAATAGCGTCGATCGCCAGGTACCCAAAGCAATGACACAACTACAACCCACCGTCACTCCCAAACTGGAACAGCCAAAGTTTGGCTTCAACAGCTACGCGGAACGCCTTAACGGTCGAGCTGCGATGATCGGTTTTTCTCTAACTTTAATTATCGAGTATGTCACAGGCCAGGGCTTGCTGTCCTGGTTAGGTCTCAACTAATTTTAGCAATGGCGCGGTCAGCCTTACACTTTGTCTTGACTCTTCCGGCAGCGGGTGTGGCTTCTGCTGACCGCGACAAATTCGGGAATTGATTAAAATATTAATTAGAAACAAGCCCAGCGACTTCTCTGTCGAGAGAGTTCTGTTCCCGAATGCAATAGCTGGCTTTTGGAGGTATATATGGGGTGGAATTTTGATTTGACAAGCTTGGCAATTTTGCCTCGCTCCCGTACAATTCCCCACAGGCGAGAAGATGAATTTAGGTGAAGCTAGTCTTTGAGCTAGAAATCCCGATCGTTCCGCCAACTCTAAGTTTTAGAGCTTGTAAATAAATATAGAACAGAGTAAAACCAAATGAATGCTTCGTGGACGCGACTTTTGAGGTCAGCTTACCGTAAAGAGCCAATTACCAGCTTTGTTGTGACAGTGGGCGTTGTCGATGCAGCCATCGGCAGCATGGGTGCGAGTGGCTCTTTATTGGCTTTTGGGCTTGGCACCGCTGGGGTGGCGATGGCTCTCCGCTGGTGGCAATTTTACCGCTCTGGAGCCGAACAACCCGCACCTGCTCCCGAATACTATCTTCCTCCTCAGTCTTCTAGACCTCAGTTACCGGTGCTTAATGTGTCTAAAAAAAATCCTCCTTATTAAGATTACCGGGCAATGGTGACTAGGCGATGTGCCGATCGACTCCCTGGATCTGAGGCACCAAAAGATAGGGCAAGAAAGTCTTTCGATCTTGGATGCTTGGTTTATGAATATTTCTGTTGCCGAGAAACTGTACAAAATTGGCTCTGTAGCTGCCTGTAGCGGTTTGTCGGTGAAAACTGTTCGTTACTATGAGGAGATGGGCTTGCTGTCTCCTGCGGTGGAGCGATCGCCCGCGGGTTATCGCTTGTTTGGCGAAACTGTATTCAACAGGTTGGCGTTTATTAAACGATCTCAGACTCTGGGTTTGAGCCTTCAGGAAATTAAGGATATTTTAGAGGTTCGCGATCGGGGAGAGTTGCCTTGCTCTGAAGCGAAGCAGCATCTAACGGCTAAGGTAGAGGAAATTTCCGTGCAAATTGCAGCCTTAGAAACTTTGAAGGGGGAGTTGCAAGGCATTCTCAACTGCTGGCAGGAGCAACCCTCGCAGGCGAGCATTACTAGCACGATTTGTCCGAACATTCAGCGGGATTGAGCACCGGAAAGATACAAAAAAAGGGAAGGAATTATTGGTTTCCTTCCCTTGATGGTTTTGTGGGTGGTTTTGTGGGTGGTTTTGTCGATCATTTGGTCGATCGTGCTGAGCTTTTAACTGTTTTCGCAGAGTTTGCTGTTGCTTTTTGAGTTGCCGAGCCCTGGCTGAGCCGCCTTTACCTTTGGAGTTTCTACCCTCGCTGCGAGGAGACTCCCAACTTTTTAGTCTCATGTTTTTCATTGTTTGCACTACTTCTATAATACACCGCCAGATTTTCACTGTCAAGTATTTTTTAGAACGCTGTTTCGTAGTATCAACTGTTGAGTGATTGGGATTTGCTAAAGGCATAGCGATGGTGCGCCCATAAACACCCTACAGCCCGATCGTGCCCCCATAAGCACCCTACAATTAGAGTTTTTTGTCGGATTCCCTTAACAGCCCTAATTGTGTATATAGCACTCCTAAATCATTTGCATAATTATTGTAGGGGCAATCCCCCCGTGGTTGCCCGATAGATAGGGGGTAGGCACGGGGAGTAGGGGTCGCACTACCCCTACAAATTTATCTGAATCATTTAGGATTGCTATATTGATCAGTCCAAGTATCCGGCGGGTATTTCAGCATCTGTAAAAATTGGCAGCGTTTCCCAACTTTTCACCCATTCCGGCAATTGGGCTACTTTTTTTAGCTGGAGAGACATTTCTATTAAGGAAAATCCTAAATTGTGGAAATCTTGAATAATTTCGGCTTTCAAGAAAATTTCATTTTTAGCTAAATCGGGAGCATTAGTGGCAATGACAATGCTGTTGCCGGTTTCTAAATTGCATATATAAACTTGTGCGAACACAGTTTGAATTGTTTTCACCGCTGCGGCATTAAACTCTTGTTTGTGGAACAGGTGGACAACTAGAACACCTGCGCTTGACAAGTGAGTTTTGCACAGTTGGTAAAATTCTTGTGTCACCAATTTATAGGGCATATAGCCGCTGCCAAAACCAGCATCCACGATAATTATATCGTTTTTTACTGGGGAATCTTGTTGGGCTAGATATTCGCGCCCGTCTTGAATGGCTACTTTGAGTCTGTCGTCGAATTGAATGCCAAAAAATTTTTGAGCTACTGCGACTACTTTTTGGTCAATATCTGTACATTCGACTATCGCGTTAGGGAAATAGTGGTGGAAAATTCTGGGGAGGGTGCCGCCACCAAATCCAATTACATAGATTTTTTTTGGGTGAGTTTTCCAGACTAATGCTAGCAGCACGGCTTGGGAATAGGGAAAGATTAAATTTAGTGGATTGTTGAGGTCTAGGATTGATTGAGCTACATTTGTGATTAAGGTTTCTCTGTCTGCTAAAAGCAGTAGTAGCACTGAGTTTATTTTTTTTACGGCGATGCAGTTGTCGCCGGAATTTTGTTGAAATAGGATGCCGTCTGGCTGTTGCTGAAGCCAATTGATTTGTTGGTGAATAGCTGCTAAATTGCTAGTTTGTCGATCGCCTTTATAATCAGTCATACGATTTTAGATTTAAGATTTTAGATTCAGGGTAAACGCATCTTAACTTTAACCCAAAATATGCTACAGTTAGATCCGACTAAGTTTTTAGGTAGTTTATTGTAGTTCATGAGTGCTGCGCTTCACGCACTTTGTGACAAGTTGGGACGTAAGGGCGATCGCATGATTTAATCATACTTGTATGCTCAGTAATTAATTAATGAGTGGAATTAATCGCCAAATCACTCTTGACAGCAGGCACATTGCTAAACACTTGCCAGACACGCCACAAATGAAAAGACTGCTTAATAAAGGACGTGCTGCTCATATTTTTAACGATGAGGCTACTATGAATCAGGTAGCTCAAGCAATAATAGAAGATGGAGAATTTACAGGTACGATTCGGGGCTACGATCGTTATGGTATGTTTTTTGCTGAATCAATTGGTTATAGAGTTGACCCGGATGGTAGCCGTCTTTTACTTTACTACGGAGAGATAACAGTTGATGCAGAAAACCGATACCACGTTACGCCTCGAAGCCGATTTAGTGAAGAATAACTGGGAATTTACAGAGGTATGGATCGATCCAAATCTTTCACCACCTTATCTGCTTTTGTTACTAAGTGACGCTGAGGGAAATTGTCGGATCTACAATCCGGCTGAGGGTTATAAAGTTGTGTTTTCTAGTCAGAGTTATGATGAGGCGCAGTATTGGCTTTTAGAGGATGAGTATGAACCCGTAGAAGGGCGGCTGAGAGTGTCAGAGTTAGTTTGAATAATTCATGTAGGGGCGATTCCCTACGGGATAGCTGGCTTCACGCGCTTTTTGACAATTTGGGACGTAAGGGCGATCGCTATTAGGTCATTATTCCGCACTGTTTGCTACAATTATTTAAGTCAGCTTTAAAAACTGCCATGACCCAAGCTACCTCAATAACAACTGAATATCAAATAACTGTGAGTTCTCCAGTCTGGCAAAAAGTTGAGCAAATTGCCGGAGAATTTAACTTGTCAGTTTCTGAACTATTGGAACAGATAGGCGAAGGTCAACTGAAAGTTGTTGCGGTTGCAACTAATTCGGAAAAAATTAGCGATCGAGATATTGCAAATGCTTTCATTTGGTTAGCTTCGCAAAATAATGTAGCAATCAACGTCTACAAGCTACAAAAACTCTTGTATTACGCTCAAGCTTGGTATTTGGGAGTTTACGGCACGCCACTATTTGATGCAGATTTTGAAGCCTGGATTCACGGGCCGATTATTCCTGATTTATTAGAGAAGTATCAATGCCAATTTAGCTGGGAACCAATTACAGAGAAAATCGAACAACCGAAACTTCCCCAAAAAATTGGGCAATTTATAGAAGAAGTTGGTGAGGCATATTTTGAGTATGATGATGAAACTTTGGAACGAATGATTTGCAGTGAAATGCCTTGGCTGGAAGCGAGAGGGAATTTGCCGAGAGACGAATCTTGTGATGCCATTATTTCTCAAGAATCGATGAAAAAATATTATTCTGGTCGTTTTTTCTCTAAATAATATAAGGGCGATTCCCTACGGGATAGCTGCGCTTCACGCGCTTTGGGACAAGTTGGGAAAGGAAGGGCGATCGCTATTTCATTACGATCGCGCTCGACCCCTACAAGCTACAAAAACTCATCTACTGGGAAACCAGTTTATTCTCACTTATAAATTAGCTATAAACTCATCAGGTGTGACCTTTGCTTGCTTTAGAACACCGCTGAGAGTACCAATTTTTAACTCGCGGTGGAGTGGCACAACGCAAACAATTTCTCCGTCTGGAAGAGGCTTTTTAAGGACAACGTGACTACCCGTTTGTCTGGCTTGATAAAAGTCTAAACGCTCTAGTACGCGAATTACTTCTACGCTTGATATTCTGGGCAACCTAGGCATAGCTAACCTCTATGCTAGTTACAAACCTGGGAGTGATTTCGTCGGGTAAAGGACACTCTTCGAGATAGAGCCTTGTAGCTTCTTTGAGATTAGCGATCGCTTGTTCTATGGTTTCGCCTTGGTCAATTGTGCCGACTTCTGGACATTCGGCAATGTACATATCTTCTTCTTTGTAAATGATGACTGTGAAGCTTTTAGTTTTCATTATATTTTTGCTTTCAGCATCAGAGGTTGCTTAGTTTCTATTTCCTAGTTTATCTTGGATGTAATTTTTTTGCAAGTACAGGGGAAGAGGCGCGATCGCGCTTTTTGACAATTTGGGATGTAAGGGCGATCGCGATTTCTAGTAACTAGGATATCAGCAGCTAGGGTTTGGGCTTAATCTCTGGTAATTTAAAACTTAATTGGTAATATGGATAAAATTAAGGAGTTTCTGTTTTTATTCTGTTGCTTATTAGCGTGTAGTTTTTCTGATAATCACCAAGCTTTTCTTTAGCTTGAGCTTCCACAAATGTACCTTGAGGAATAGAACTTAACAAGTTGATCGCCTGCTGCAATTTTGATTGAGCATTCTGCCAGACTTCTTTAGGATGAGGTGGATTATTCACCATGAGGGCAGCTTCCCCTGCTAGTTTTTGGGCGGCTTCTAAATTAGTGGCCGCTTTCTGTTCAGTGACAATTCTATTAGTAATCGCCTGATAGTTAGTTCGATAAACACTTAGCTTTTCTTGAGCTTGAGTTGCAACAGCCGAATTGTCTGGAATTGCCTCTAACAATTTGATTGATTCCTGCCACTTCCCTTGTACTTGCTGCCAATTTTCTAGTGGATGAGGTGGATTTTGAGTCATAACGGCAGCTTCCATTGCTAGTTTTTGAGCTGCTGCTAAATTTGTTGCTGTTGGGTCTGGCTGAGGAGTCGGTGTTAAGGTGGGTGAAGCTTCAGAATTTGTTTTTTGCTCTCCAACATTTAGAGGAATTCCCGAATTTGGTATTGTCTGCTGACTCGGTGAAATTTGAAAGGTAGTTTTCCAGCCGACAAAACCCAAAACTCCTAGAGTCAGTGTGGATAGTATCAGTATCCAGCCACTTCTACCCCCGCGTCTTTGCTCTGAAGACATGGTACTGTCAATAGAATTTAGAGATTCTCCGGTCTGTGTGGATCTTTCACTTTGCTTACGACTAGGTTTTTTTTGTTCCTTGCGACGGCGTTCTTTTTCTAGGTGTTTAAGAGATTGTTCAGCCTCTCCTCTTAACCTATTAGCCCGGTCAATTAAAGCATTAGCTTTTTCTTTTAAAGATACACATTCATTCAAGATAATTCCTAATGTTGTAGTTTGCTCCTCATAAGATATAATAAGCCCATGCTCTTCATCAAACCATTCTATCGCAAACACTGATTCCCCAAAGTAAGATATAAAAGCTTTTATGCGCTCAATTGGCTCGACATTACGTTCAAGATTTTGTACGATACTATCCAGTTTTGGCTGAACCTGTTTTAGCTGTTCTTGAGCTACCTTTATTTGCTGAACCTGTTGCCTTAAACTTTGCTCTTCATCAAAGTCTATGTGAATTCTTAAATCTTCATCAATTTGCCTTACTTCTTCAGGGAGACTTAGAGATTTCCTTTCCAATTCTAGCTGGAGCAATAATTGTGAATCATTTAAAATATTCTCTGCTATATTCTTTAGACCATCCCCCCACTCAATTAAGTTTTCAACATTTTCTATTAAGTCAGCAAGAGACGTTTCCTTATCTGGCTCGCCCAATTTTTCAGCAAGTAAGCCACTCCCTGCCGTGAGAAGTGCATCTACTAAAAATCCACCAGGAATAAAAAAGCTGGCTATTGTTCCGAAGAAAGGGATTGCGCCAAGAACTCCTTTATTAAATCTTTCACTGTCCAATACTTCTTGAAGCTTATTTTCAATAATATTTAGTTTATTTTGAATGTTGCTAATTCGCTCTATTTCCCGTCTAATATCGCTAGAGTTGCCAATAGTAAGTTTCATACTATCAGCAAGTTGGGGCAGTTCGTTTACAAGGTACTCTAAATCTGACATGATTTACTCTCCTTTAACTATTAATTAATCACCCAAAGACACGTTTAGCTCCCAGTTTTTATCCTCCATCTCTTGATATGAATATGTCAAATCGCCTCGCCTACCGATCTGAATTGTGTAAAACTCTGCTTTTCTTATACCATTCACTTCGATAGCAAATTGGCAGTGGTTATCAGATATTATTTTACCTATGCCTAAGTCTCCAGTCGCAATAGTTTCTCCTTTATGATCTTTTACTAGCACCTGCCTACCACTTTTAATATCCCCGTAACCTCCTTTTCCATTACAAAACTGACCCACTCCACCGAAGAAGTCATCCTTGAGTGTTAGTGAGCCTTTAATATTGTGATTGAAACTGAAAAAAGGTATTCCTTTAAAGGTTAGAGTTGCTAAGACAATAACTCCTACTACAATCAAACGTTTTTGACGATCGGGATTTTTATTAATATAATTTTTGCCGATGTCTAACACTTCTTTAAATTTTCGTTCTCTAAGCAAATCAATAATCGGAGTCAATAGATCAGTCAAATTTGCAAATTTATCTGTTGATAATTTTTTTGAATCTGAACTAACCTCTGCCTTTAGCTCAAACTCTCGATTCCAAGCCGGAAAATCCTCACCCGCCTGCTGCCCGTAAACCTTCACAGAAGCGATCGCCCCCGCCTTCAAATTCGTCAACTCCCTGCGGAAAATCCTGATAGAAGCCTCCTCATCAGGAACCCCATCGCCCTCCAGCATCACTTGCAAACAACCGTCTTGCAAACTCGCAGTCGCCGTAATTCCCTTGTTTTGCAACGGAAGATTTAACAGACTGGCGATCGCCTCCACATCCCCAAGCTTAGCCCGTTCCTTCAAACTAAGCTGATTTAACTCCGTATTATCACTAGAACTTGCCCGCCCCTGTGTTACATTTGCAACAGGCAAATTTGGCCCCGCCACTTCAAACTCTTGACTCCATGCCGGCACCTTTGCGCCCGTCTGTCGCCCGTAAACCTTCACTTTCTCAATTGATGCAGCCCCCAAGCCAGCGATCGACTTACTCACCCACGGGGCCAAGACTTGCTGACTAGGCGCTTCTGCCGCTTCCAGCATCACCTGTAAACAACCATCCTTAAGGGAAGCTGCGGCGGTGATGCCCTTGGCTTGTAGCTGGCGGTTCAGCAGAAGCGCGATCGCCTTTGCATCTCCCTGTTTCGCGAGTTCCAAAATATTCGGTTGTGTCATAACAGGTAGATACAACTAGCGCTTAGCATAACCTTTTGTTGTCTTAAGTATAAATTCTTTCCTAAATGCCAAAGCTTGTCAAGCCATATAAAGTCATATTTAGTAGTTTTTTCCATCCCAACTAGGTCACAAAAAGTCACATTTAGTTGGTTGCTACTGAAAAAGTCATATTTAGTTGGGTTACAATCAGGTGAACCCCTTGCATCTGCCTGACCGATGGACGTTGAAGAAGCCTTAGAATTTGTTGACCATCTAGCTTTGACTACTACGGGAAAACATTTAGATAGTCTGCAAAAAGCTATATTACGTGGCGCTTGGGACAATCAGAAATATAAAGAAATTGCACAGCATCACAACCGGTCAGAGAAATACGTTAAAGAGGTTGGCTTTAAATTATGGAAACTTTTATCAGTTGGATTAGGCGAGGAACAAGTATCTAAAGCAAATTTTAGAGCTAAGTTGGAAAATTTACAAGCTTCTAATATTGTCTCACTCGTCGGGAATGGCTGCATCCATATTGGTAACATCTCTGCTGATAGTTCGCAATCCTCAAAAAATTTACAATCTGAACCGCAAGACAAGGATAAGTTTAACGAAAAAACAAGCATTTCTGAACCGAAAGTACATTTAGATTTAGCTGATGCACCAGAACCCAAACTATTCTATAACCGCACATCGCAACTCACCACCCTCGAAAACTGGATTTTAGGCCGCACCCGTCTCATCACCATCTTAGGCTTATCCGGTATTGGCAAAACCGCCCTTACTCTCCAACTAATCCCACAAATTCAACACGAATTCGATTACATCATCTGGCGAAGTCTCCGCAACTCTCCACCCCTGGCATCACTCCAAACCGACTTAATTAAATTCTGTAGGGGCGGTGCCCCCGTGCCCGCCCCCTATCCCGAAGAAAGGGCAACCACGGGGGGATTGCCCCTACTAGAATATTTACGATCGCACCGCTGTCTGATCATCCTCGATGATATCCAAACCATCTTCAGCAGCCAACAACTCGCAGGAAATTACCAACCTGGATATGAAAATTACGGCCCATTCTTCAAACAACTAACAGAATCATCCCACAACAGTTGCTTAATCCTCCTGAGTTGGGAAAAACCCAGAGAAATCGCCGCATTAGAAGGCGAAAACCGCCCCTGCAAATCTCTGCAACTCAACGGTTTAGGCCCCGAAGCACAAGAAATATTCACAGAAAAAGGTTTAGCAGAACCGGAGAAATGGTCAGAACTAATCGACCTTTACCGAGGCAATCCCTTATGGTTAAATATAGTTGCCACTTTGATTCAAGACTTATTCGGCGGTAGCGTTTCCGAATTCCTCTCCTATGATACCCTATTCTTAGGTGACGTAGAATCACTCCTGCACCAGCATTTCGATCGCCTAACCCCATCCGAACAACAAGCTATGGGTTGGCTAGCCAATACCCCCGAACCAGCCGACATCTCAAAAATACCAGAAAACCTGCAACTATCACCGCCAGAACTGTTGAAAGTCATGCAATCTTTAGGACGACGGTCATTAGTTGAAACAGTAAAACAAAATGGGCGATCGCACTTTACGATCGGGCAAGTAATCAGAGAATATATAATCAACAAAAGCCGAAACAAAAACTGATAAACTTATCGCTCTGCTAAACTAGAGCTAAGATAGTAAAAATTTATAGAGGTATGCTAAACTTGTGAATAGGCAGGATTTACAGAACCTAGCACTCACTCGACTTGAAGAAGTAGAAGTGCTGCTCAACAATCATAAATACTCAGGTGCTTACTACCTCAGCGGTTATGTGATTGAATGCGCTTTAAAGGCTTGCATTGCCAAGCAAACTCAGGAATTTGATTTTCCTGACAAGAAAAATGTTATGGACAGTTACACCCACGATTTAGAAAAGTTGGTTAAAGTTGCTAAACTTGATAAAGAGTTAAAGTCTCTCCTCGACGATCCTAATTTTTCATTGCGATGGTTAGAGGTCAGAGACTGGTCAGAAGAAAGCCGTTACCAAACACATAGCCAACAAAAAGCCCTGGATATATACTTAGCAATTACTGACCCCACTCACGGAGTTTTACAATGGCTACAGCAACATTATTAAGTCACGAAATAGCAGAAGGTCAAAGACTAATAGACGCTCTAAATGCAGCAAATCTATCAGTTGATTCTGCTCTCTGGAACTACGCACCAGAACCAGAAACATGGCGGCTGATGCTCACTTCACCTCTGTACGATCGCGAAGGTTCGCTGAAAACTTATGGGGAAATTCTGTCAGTCTTTCGCGAAGTTAAACCTGAATTGAAAATCGATTGGACAGCCCTCGTAGCAGTAAGCCCAAAACATGACTTAATTGAGGGCTTACGTCAGATACAACAAGATTGGAATTTAGACTTATCAGGCAGAAGAATGACCAATGATCGGATTAATCAGACGTGGGTCGAAGATGCTTACATTTATCAAATCAAGTGAGTTGACACGGCAAAAAATAGCTTAAAATAGGTGCGATCGCTCTCCCTCTGACCTAACCTTTAGGATTACTATATTAATGAAAATCGCCACCTGGAACGTCAACTCAATCCGCACCCGCATAGAACACGTTACTAGCTGGTTGCAAACAAACTCCCCAGACGTTCTCTGCCTCCAAGAAACCAAAGTCACAGACAAAGACTTCCCCCTAGAACCCTTCATCAACCTCGGCTACAACTGCTACATTTCCGGTCAAAAATCCTACAACGGCGTCGCCATTCTCAGCCGATCGCCCCTAACGCAAATCAGCACCGGATTTGCCCCCATTCTCGGCGACGAAACCGCAGGTATCTTTGACGAACAAAAACGCCTAATAGCCGGGGTTATAGACGATATTTGCATTATTTGCGTATACGTTCCCAACGGTTCCGAAGTCGGCAGCGAGAAATATGAGTACAAGCTAAAGTGGCTCAAACTGCTGCAAGAATACCTCAAAATAGCACTAGATAAATCCCCCAAATTGTGCATTTGTGGCGACTTCAACATCGTCCCGGACGATCGAGATATCCACAATCCCAAAGCCAATGCTAACTCCGTCGGCTTGTCTGTCGCCGAGCGCCTCGCACTAACAGAAATAATAGAATTAGGATTAAACGACCCCTTTCGCAAATTCACCACAGAAGGAGGCCATTATAGCTGGTGGGACTACCGCGCCGCCGCATTTCCCCGCAACAACGGCTGGAGAATCGACCACCATTATCTCAGCCCTCCCCTGTACGAACAAGCAAAAAACTGTACAATAGACATTGCTCCCAGAAAATTAATCAAACCCAGCGACCACGCCCCCGTAATTGTCGAAATTTGATTTATGAGTTATAAGGTTAATAACAAGTGATACCAATTTTTTATGAGGTTCCGTAGAATCCGATCCCCCCTAGCCCCCCTTAATAAGGGGGGGACAAGATTCCGATCAAAGTCAACCCCTACTCCCCTTCTTAAGGGGGATTTAGGGGGATCGAGATATGTGCAACTTCACATTAAGTTGGTATGACATCTTGCACCATTCTCAATAAACTCCTCAGTCCTCTTGAGAGGACTTAAGCTTTGAGGCAGGGGTTTAAACCCCTGCCGGACTGCGACGGTAAGTGTAAAATCTCGATAACAACCAACAACTAAAAATCATGTTCTTAGTAACCGGAGCAACAGGCGCACTAGGCCGCCGAATTGTACGAGAAATTAGACAGCAAGAAAAACCTGTCCGCGCATTCGTTCGCCTCGCATCTCGCTACTCTGAACTAGAAAACCGAGGCGCCGAGATTTTTATCGGCGACTTAAAACAAGACAAAGATATTAAAAAAGCCTGCCAAGGAGTGCAATACATCATCAGCACTCACGGCACCGGCGGCGACGTTCAAGCAGTACACTACCGCGCTAACATAGAATTGATCGACTGCGCCAAAGAAGCCGGAGTGCAGCACTTTGTCTTTCTTTCGGTACTGGGAGTCGATCGAGGATACGAAGATTCCGCAGTATTCAAAGCCAAGCGAGAAGTTGAAAAATACCTGCAAAACAGCGGCTTGAATTATACAATCTTGCGGCCTGCAGGTTTTGCTTCCAGCTTGTTACCCCTAGCAGAAAGATTTCGAGAAACCGGACTTTACCTGCTGATTGGCGACGGCAAAAACCGCACCTCTGTTGTCAGTACCGACGATTTGGCAAAGATTGCCGCAGACTCGCCAACAGTCGAGGGCGCGCGCAACCAAATTTTGCGAGTCGGTGGCCCGGATGTGCTGACAAGAGATGACATTCCCCGCATTTTTGCACGCTTATTCAAGCGCGAACCGATGGTAATCAACCCGCCGCTGATGGTGTTTGACGGTTTAAGAAATGCGTTGGGTTTATTGAATCCTCAAGCTCAAAAAGACTTAGGAACTTTGCGGGTATTGCTGGGTAACGAGTATTTCTGCACTCCCGAAGAAGTGCAAAACTTGGAATCAATCTACGGCATGAGAATGGAATCCTTAGAAATGTTTCTGCGGCGCAATTTGAGCGTTTAAAGTGCTATTAATTCTCGTTACCAGGCTCTGCCTGGTAATGAAGATTCGGAGGCTCTGCCTCCAAATTTTTGTCTCATTTGAATGGAGGCAGAACCTCCCGATATGCGTTCCCAGGCAGAGCCTGGGGACGAGCAAAACGAGCAAATGTAGCGCCAAATCGCAACTGGAAACCATCTAAGCAGAAATAGGTAGTGCTTTAGCACCAATATAGCTGGTAACTGCGATCGGCGGAGAAGTCGGCTTAGCAATCAAATAACCTTGAACAAAAGTTGCTCCCCGTTCCCGCACCCACTCAAACTCCTCCAAAGTTTCCACACCTTCAGCAACAGTTTTAATATCTAATTGAGCGGCAATTTCTAACATTTTTTCCGTAATGAGTGCCTTATAATAATCTTGATGGACGTTGCGAATCAATTGCATATCCAACTTAATAAAATCTGGACGCAGTTGGTGCATCAAATTTAAATTAGAAGAACCGCTGCCAAAATCGTCCAGGGCAATTAAAAATCCCGCCTCTCGGTAAAACCTCAGAATATTAATCAAGTGATCGATATCAGGAGGGTGCTGAGATTCCGCTACTTCAAAAACAATATTGCTGTGAGGAATTCCCGATTCATCAATAGCCTGTACTGTCCTTCGCAGGCACGTAGCGGGATCGTAAACTGAAGTCGGAGAAAAATTAATAAAAAGTAGTTCTTTGATATTGTAAACATGGGCTTCGTGGATAGCGCGAGTCCGGGCTAAAACATCTAGTTGAAAAATTAGACCTGCTGATTCTGCTTGGGCAAAAATCCGACCCGGATAGATTAAGTTTCCTTGCTCGTCAATTCCTCGAAGCAGCGCTTCGTGGGCAAAAATTTTAGAAGTATCTGAGGTATAAACAATAGGTTGAAAATGTGTAGTAATGCGTTCTTCGGACAATAAATCTAACAGCCAATCTGAGTTACTCAAATTAATAAAAGAGTCTAAGGAAGTGCTGCGATAAAAATCGCTAAGTTTTGGCTGTTCAACTTCGCGCATCCACAAAACTTTAGTCTCTTTCAACTCTTGACTTGTCAGCACCGATGATGCTAGGGCGTTAAACTTTTCTTTTGCTATTCCGTCAAGCATAATGTACAAACACTTGCTCTCTTCTAACAGCCGGAATTCAAGTTCAGCCTTGGTTAGGGCAGAAATAACCTTGGTCAGCGTGTGCGATACTGGAAACCATAGGTATAGACCTCCCCTACCCTCTATTTTTTCGGGTACTGTTTCGCAGCGAGAGCAGGAGCCGAAGGCTTTGCCACTTATTTGCATTGGAATATCCTCCGGTTTTCGGGTTAATTTTAGACCCGCTAAGAACTAGCTTTTATTATAAGCTCATTCAGCTATTAATTCATCTATCTCAAGATGTAAATCTTAATTAACTTGTATTTAAGAATTATTGCAGTATTTATACTTGCCTCCGGTTTCAAACCTTGCTCAAAGTTCTCAGCATTGAGTAAGTACCTGCGATCAAACACAGTCCCAAATCATCACAGAGGGAGAAGGCAAAGACTTGTTCTCTACTCTCTACTGCTGCTCTGATTGTTTACGTTTTATTCTATAATTCCGTCTGCCAAAACAGTCGCTAGAGTTGATTTTTTCGCAAAGGAAAATTAACCCGCCCGTGAAGCGCAGCTATCCCGTAGGGAATCGCCCGATCGACTAATTTATGCGTACCACAAATATACACACCCGGACGATCGCCCAAAACACACTCACTTGCGGGGGCATATCCAATCTAATTTTATAATCTGGATGACAGGATTTGAAGCAGTTTTGGAGATACTCAGCTACTTAGAAGAGTCGGACTGAGCGAAGGATGAGCGGAAAGTGGAATATCCTAGAGGGTAATAAATCTGGAACCCGTTACCCGTGAAGAGTTAAAAGCAATCGGGATGACAGGATTTGAACCTGCGACCCCCTCGTCCCGAACGAGGTGCGCTACCAAGCTGCGCTACATCCCGAAATTAGTCACTAGATTTTAAGCTTATCACATTCAAGTAAAAATTTAGCAACCTCGTATATAATTATTTGTAAAACACTACTCAGGCGGAGACAGACGTGACAGTTAAGCCCCAGTGGTTGCGAGTTAAAGCCCCTCAGTGGGAGCGCGTCGGCAACGTCAAAGAAATTTTGCGGGATTTATCCCTGAATACGGTTTGCGAGGAGGCGTCGTGTCCGAATATCGGCGAATGCTTCAACGCAGGTACTGCGACATTTTTGATTATGGGCCCGGCTTGTACCCGCGCCTGTCCTTACTGCGACATCGATTTTGAGAAAAAGCCCCAACCTTTAGATCCCACAGAACCCCAAAGATTGGCGCAAGCAGTGCAGCGGCTCAAACTCAACCACGTCGTGATTACCTCTGTCAACCGGGACGATTTGCCGGATGGGGGCGCGTCTCAGTTTGTCGAGTGCATTCAAGCAGTGCGATCGGCGATGCCCGATACAACTATAGAAGTTTTGATTCCCGACTTGTGTGGCAACTGGCAAGCTTTAGAAATTATTCTCGCAGCCCGCCCAGAGGTACTCAACCACAATACCGAAACCGTAAAGCGACTTTACCGCAAGGTGCGGCCGCAAGGAAAGTACGATCGCACCTTGGAACTATTGCAGCGAAGCCGCGAACTCGCACCTGGGGTTTACACCAAATCCGGCATCATGGTGGGACTCGGAGAAACAGACGCCGAAATTCGGGAGGCGATGCAGGACTTACGGGCTGTCGGCTGCGATATTTTAACAGTTGGACAGTACCTGCAACCGACTCAAAAGCACTTGAACGTCGAAAACTTTGTGCCTCCCGAACAGTTTGATGCTTGGAGAAAGTTTGGCGAATCTTTGGGATTCTTGCAAGTTGTCGCTTCTCCCTTAACTCGCAGTTCCTATCACGCCGAACAGGTGAGGGAACTGATGAAACTTTACCCACGCTAACAACTTTAATTTGAGTTGACCAAGAATTTCAAAGGTGGTACCCGCCACGTGATTTATCCGTGGAATCAATCCAAAATCTAAAATCTAAAATCCTTAAGCCCCCGAATTTATCTCGCGCAAGTCAATCCCAAATCTAAAATCTAAAATCTAAAATCGAATGACTCACGCCCATTGGTGACAATTTAATACTTAATTGCATTTGTCAATCAGTAATATTACTCAAAAAAACGGCTTTTTTAGGAGTGGAAAATTTACGATTTGAGAGGGAGTAGGTATAAATATCATGGGAGGCATGATTCCTCGATCGCCCAAATCTCAGTTTTATGCCCAAAATCCGAGTAAATGTTGAGCATAATGGCTGATTGACAATGCTTTCTTCGCTTAACTTGTTACCAATGACTCGCGCCCGATCGCACCATTCTCGCTAAAACCCTATCAACCGGGTAACAGCGAGGAAAAACTTGCGCTTTATATGCAGACCCAGGGCAAAAGACCCCGTTTCGGATGCGGGCGTTCTGGGCGTGATGTTAACCCGGAAGCAGCAGCCAACAGCAAAACAATTATCGGTCGATCGCCGCCTCAAAGTCGCGACTTAGGCAAAAGAGATCCCAAAACCGGGTTTCTTCCTCAAACTTCTAGGTTTTAATCCAGAAATTTGAGGAAGAAACCCGGTTTTTGCGTCAGTCAATAACTCGGTACTGCGGACTATAGCAACTCTGAAGCTCATATGCTGTAATGGATTAAAGTTCTGCGCTCACAACAGCGTATTTAATCAAGAGCGCCGAGTTATATAAAGTTTTATTAAAAAAATGGCTAATTTTCCGAAGTGATCGGGAACCAGGTTATTGGTGATGAAGATTAACTTAACTTCTGACTAACGTCACTTGTTTCTAGCCAGTCACTATCTATACTAGCTACATAAACAAAGAAGTACAACACACTTTTCGGGGCTTCAACCTGTTACATCAGAAAGTTCTTAGCGTTTTCCAGAATCTTGGTAAAACAAGTGGGGCAGCAAAAGTTCGATCGAACAACAGCAGAAAAGTCAGAAAAGTTAGTAAAGAAACACAAAGCGGTGATGCTTCGTCTTAACCAAATGGGCATCTTAATTATAAATAACCGCTAAGCGTAGCATCTTTTCACCCGGAGCAACTGAGAAAATCACTATGCCAGCCACCTCTTTTTACGCTGAAGCTGAATTCGACGAACAACTGCGAGTCAATCCCTTGCAAGGTGATGTGTTGGATGAAGATGCTGAAGAAGCTGGAGACGAACTGCTCGACCAAGACCCAGCAGAGACAGAAGATGCAGACCCAGCAGCCAAATTGCAAAAAAATGCCAACCGTCGCACTACAGATTTAGTCCGTCTGTACCTCCAAGAAATAGGTCGGGTTCGTCTCTTGGGTAGAGACGAAGAAGTCTCGGAAGCTCAAAAAGTTCAGCGCTATATCAAATTGCTGGAATTACGCAACACCGTCGCCTCCCAGGAAGAAGGGCTAATTGGCCGCTTCGTGCATTTAATTGAAGTGCGCGATCGATTATCCGCACAGTTGGGACATAAACCTTCCTTGGAACGCTGGGCATTAACCGCCGGTGTCGGTGACGTGCCAGAACTCAAGCGAATTATGTCCGAAGGCAAGCGCCAGTGGGCCGAGTTAGCCGAGATGACGGTCGAGACGATCGAAAGAATTCAAGCTGAAGGCGTCGAAGCTAAAGACCACATGATTAAGGCGAACCTGCGCCTGGTGGTTTCGGTGGCGAAAAAATATCAAAATCGCGGTTTAGAATTGCTCGACTTAATACAAGAAGGTACTCTCGGACTGGAGCGAGCTGTAGAAAAGTTTGACCCGACGCGGGGCTATCGGTTTAGCACCTATGCCTACTGGTGGATTCGGCAGGGGATTACGCGGGCTATCGCCACTCAAAGCCGCACCATTCGCCTCCCCGTCCACATCACCGAAAAACTTAACAAAATCAAAAAAGCCCAGCGCAAAATTTCTCAAGAAAAAGGTCGGACAGCTACGATCGAAGACATCGCTGTCGAGTTGGACATGACAGCGCCCCAAGTCCGAGAAGTTTTGCTGCGAGTTCCCCGTTCTGTTTCTTTGGAAACTAAAGTGGGCAACGAAAAAGATACAGAGTTGGGCGACTTGCTAGAAACCGACAGCATCTCCCCAGAAGAAATGCTGATGCGAGAAGCTTTGCACCGCGACTTGCAGCAACTGCTGGCAGATTTGACCAGCCGCGAGCGAGATGTAATTCTGATGCGCTTTGGTTTGGGTGACGGACACCCCTATTCGCTGGCAGAAATCGGTCGCGCCCTCGACTTGTCCCGCGAGCGCGTCCGCCAAATTGAAGCCAAAGCTTTGCAAAAACTCCGCCAACCTAAGCGTCGCAACCGCGTCCGCGACTATCTAGAGTCTCTGACTTAAATTTGGCCGGTCAGTCAGCGCGATTAATCAGGGAGCAAGGCATTTGGCACTTGTGCAGAAGGCATGAGGCATTCGGCAGAAGTAACAATATTTACTTCTAAACCACTTCTCTGTCCTCTGCAGCAAGTCAATCGATTTTAGATTTTAGATTTTAGATTTTAGATTGAAGTATTGACCCCACGGATAAATTCGGGGGCTTGTATCCTGGATGCTTTCAGTCATAAAGCTTGTTAAAAGTCAAAAAATATCAAAAACCAAATTTTTTCCTCAATCTTTTTTCAATAAGCTGCGATATTTGCAAAATATCTCGATCGTTGTGTATTATTGTCAATAGGCAGACTTTCTTGAGAGGGTCACTATGGCACTTTATACCGCGTCCTCATTCAAATCCGAACTAAATGACAAAGGCTGGCGGATGACTCCCCAACGGGAAACCATCTTGCACGTGTTTCAGAACCTCCCCAAAGGCAATCACCTGAGTGCGGAGGATTTGTACACTTTGTTAAAAAATCGCGGCGAAAACATTAGCTTGTCCACCATTTACCGAACTTTAAAGTTAATGGCAAGGATGAGCCTCCTCCGCGAACTCGAATTAGCAGAAGGTCACAAACACTATGAAATAAACCAGCCTTACCCGCATCACCACCACCACCTAGTCTGCGTTCAGTGCAACAGAACGATCGAATTTAACAACGATTCGATTTTGAAAATTGGCATGAAGCAAGCTGAAAAGTCTGGGTTGCACCTGCTAGACTGCCAGCTAACCATTCATACGGTGTGCCACGAAGCTTTGCGGATGGGATGGCCGTCTTTGGTTTCCAGCAATTGGTCTTGTCCGAGGTCGATCGCCCAAAACGGCAGCAGCGCCCCGGATTCAATCGAGTGACATTACACTATTTTCGCATTTCAAGTACGACTTGTTACAATTTTTAACAAAAATCGGTAGCCCAAGTGCGATCGCAGTTACGCGGAAACCGGGTTTCTTAAGAAAAATACATCATTTCAGGAATGAGTCGGAAACGAGAAACCCGATTTCTTTGATGTAGCGTCCGCAAGCCTGGGGCTAAAAAGTTTGGCTCAACAAATCGTCGCTGCTGACCCCGTAACTGCGCTGAGCTCGATCGAGGGCATCTCTCGTCGGAGTATCAAAAACTCCGCTGATCGAGCCTGTGTAAAAGCCGAGGTCTTGCAGCCGCCTTTGTAATTGCTGAATGCTCGATCGAGAGTTGAAACTGCTGCTAATTGGAACAGCAGGAACAGCTACCCGCCCAGCTAATCCATTTTGGAGCGCAGCCAAAGTCGCCGGAGTGGCAATACCCGTCGCCGGTGACAAATTGCGTTCCTGCTGAAACGACAGCACCGCAAACTCGGTCTCCGCTCCAAATACTCCGTTCACCGGGCCGGGGTTTTTGCCCAGACTTCTGAGCGCAGACTGAAGTTGTCGGACAGCAGGCCCAGTATCGCCCCGTCGCAAACCAGTGGCGATTTGCGGCACAGGCGCTGCTGCCTGCCTGTTGCCTTGCCGCAAAGCCGATCGAGTGCTGCGATCGACTCTTCCAGTCCCGAACAGCCCGCTATCTCTCTGAAAGCGGATCAAAGCTGCTTGAGTTGGTCGATCGAACCAACCGTGAATCTGGCTCCTGTAATAACCCAATTCTTGCAGCCGCCGCTGCACAAATTCTACTTGTCGGCCTCTGTCCCCCAACTCCAGAAAATCTCCGCCATTACTCTCTTGGTCATCTTCCTCAGTCCATGAGGTAATTCCAGCTTGCCTCATCTGGGCATCGATAGCCGTCAAAGTAGCAGTATCAGCGCAGCCGTCAGAAACGAGATTGTAATCTTGCTGAAAACGAGTCACAGCGTAGAGAGTGCGTTCGCGAAACTTGCCGTCAACGCCGCCTTCAAAATAGCCCAAAGCTTTTAATTGCCGCTGGATCAAGTCTACCGTCGCCCCTCTGTCCCCGAACCGCAGCCCCTTGCAACCGCCATTTCCCGAAATATCCCCCGGAAACGTAACGGGGGGAACTGGCCGGGTGGAACCAAACAGCAAAGCTAAAGTTTGCCTATCGGCAATTCCAGTTACCCGCAGTCGATTAATTCGCTGGAAGTATCTAACCGCATTTTGAGTAACTTCGCGAAAACTCCCTGTGGGATGGGCGCTGAAGTAGCCTAGCTGCTTCAACCTGCGCTGGAGAGCTGAAACATCTGCACCCGCGTCTCCAAAACGCAGCTCCCGATAATTTGTATTAATAGTATTAAAAGGTCGATCGTCATCCCCGGCAAAACTGTTGAGTGCTATCACAGTAGCTCGATCGGGCCTACCAGTCAGCGACAGTTGATAGTCTCGCTGAAAGTTAGTCAGCGCTTGTTGAGTAACCGGGCCGAGTTGACCTGTCGAAGATCTGGGAAAATAACCGAGTTCCCGCAACCTGTCTTGAACAGAGCGCAAATTTGGATATCCCGGATCTATTTGAGCAAAAGCCGAACCGGCTGCACTCAAAACCGACAGCATCAAAGCCAAAGACAGCAAACGGACGTAAGTCTGACTCGATAGGTTTTGCCACTTGGGCTCATCAAAAATTTTCGACTCGGCGGGTGCTTCGCAAACAAGAGCAAGTTCGAGGTAAGCAAGAGATTCCATAATTTTTTAGTGTGAAATTGTCGATGGGTTGTGTGAACAAACTGCCAAAAATCATTTTTGGCACGCTTGGCTTGGATTCTATCAACGCTAAGTTCTACTGGGAAAGCGCGAAGCACCCGTTTTTCTAAAAAATTTACCGTCAATAATAATTACAGGTAACAACCAAGATAGCATCGCTGCTTCTAGAGGCGCGATACTCAGCAAAAAAGTTTGCAGGCACGCACGTCTTAGCCTTTAAGGCCGAAAGAGAATAAGTTCTGGGGTAGTGCTGGCTAATATTTTATCTGGCTGCCGCAGAAATTACCACAAGACTTGGGCGCAGGTTGTCATCACCTTAATTTGTTGTCGGGTAAAGAGCCTGAAATCGCAGGTTTTTTGTTAAGAAACGCAGCTTCTTCATGTGGCGAGTGCGTCTAGGAAAGTACCGCTGCTTAACCAAATAGCTAGCCACTAAAAATCCCCACTTTTGCTAGTTGCAAATAGGGCGGGGATTTTTTGATAAGTTGACTTTGTATTAAAAAATCGACGATCGCTTAAATTAAGCCGAAACGATCGCAAATTACAGCTACTCCCGCTGCAAAAACAGTAATTGCGATGGCTACCAGCGGGTTTTGGCCTCTGCTAACCGCAAAAGAGGTAACGACCCCAGCTCCCAAAGCCGCAGTAACAGCAGCAGTCGCCAAATCTCGATCGGGACGTTTGTCGTACATATTTTTTATTGTTGGTAGCTGTTAAGCTGAAAACTTACATCTTGTTATCCAAGCTACCATTCTTGCCTCTGCGCCAGTGACAACAGCCTGGGTTTTGCAACTAACCTTAAAATTTTGCTAATTTTCTTAACATACTCTCCTGAAAAACATAAGTTTTACTTATGTTTGTTCAAGTTTTTCTGTTGACTTTTAGCTATTGAAACCTTTTGTCTGCTGGGCTTTTATGTCCAATTCAGGATTGGGCAGGGGCGATCGCACCCGCAATCTGTGCCCCTCAAACTGCAATCTCAAATATCGTAAATAAATTTAACTTGACTTTTTGTGAGAAATGTGTATATCGAGATATGAAACCAGAGACAGGAAAAAATCCGGGGTTGGTAAACAACCTGCACACTACGATTGCTTCGCTGCCCCCACAATCAGAGGAGTATATTTTTTGTCTAAATCCTATTCGCCCTCAATTCTTTCAGTATTGCCGCCTTTGACCCAACCTTCGCGATTGCCATCCTCAATCCGAATTCGCTGCCACTCTTTGTCGGGCGACTCTTCCAAAACTACGACTCTTTCCTTGTAAGCAACACCGCCAATGCGGTTCGAGTCTCGGCTACCTGTATCCCGGAGAATTAAGCCGATCGGCTGAGTCACCATTGCGCGGTAAGCTCCCGGTTCCAGCGGTTTCGGAGACGGGGCATCGCTAGATGTAGAAACAGGGCTAGCCTGGGCTGTTGACTTCGGCGCAGCGCCCGCAACCTGAACTGCTGTTTTGTCGTTGGGAAAAACAGGTTTTTCGGGCACAGTAGTTAGCTTAGCGGCAAAGTAAAGTGCAGCAGCCACGCTAGCACCTGCCATCAGGACGATCGCGAGCAGAAAACCCACTAAAAATTTGAAAACGCTATATACAGTGTTCATAAAACCGCAAATGAAGGAAGTTCGGCAACGGATTGTGTAACGGATTTAACGGATGGAAGGCAGGAGGCAGAAGGCAGAAGGCAGGAGGCAGAAAGTTGACTGTTGAGTGTTGACTGCTGAATGTTGAGTAAAATCTGGTAACTGCCAACTGACAACTGGCTACTGACAACTGACTACTGACTTCAAAAGCTTAACCTTGAATCCGGCGGCTCAAACTGCCGTATCTAGAAGCAAGGCGAGCTTTCCCAGCAGCGGCCCAATCTTGGAGAAACTGGATTTGTTCTTGAGCCGTTCTGGCTAAGGGCACCATCTGACTAGCTGATTCTAAAATATCATCTGTCGTAAAGTCTCGATTTTGGCTAAACCCAATGTGCATTGCTTCAATCAAAGTTTGCTCGATTTCGGCCCCTGAAAAATCGGGAGTTTCGTAAGCCAAGCGCTCTAAATCGTAATTTTTGATGCTGTGCGATCGCAACCGCAACAAATGTACCTCAAAAATCGCCCGCCGTTCCTCCTGGCTGGGCAAACCCACAAAAAATATTTCGTCAAACCTGCCTTTTCTCAGCATTTCTGGCGGTAAAGACTGGATGTTGTTGGCTGTTGCTACCACAAACACCGGCGAAGTTTTTTCGGCCAACCAAGTAATAAATGTCCCGAACACCCGGCTGGTTGTCCCGGAATCCCCTTTACCGTCTAATCCCGCAAAAGCTTTGTCAATCTCGTCAATCCACAGCACGCAGGGGGCCAAAGCTTCGGCTAGCTGAATCATTTGCCTGGTGCGGGATTCCGATTCTCCGACTAATCCGGCAAACAAGCGCCCGACATCCAACCGCAGCAAAGGCAAATGCCAGTGGTGGGCGATCGCCTTTGCTGTTAAGGATTTTCCGGTTCCTTGAATTCCGACTAACAACAAACCTCTGGGATGCGGCAAACCGTATTGGCGAGCTCGTTCGGTAAAAGCACCGCCGCGTCGCAACAGCCATTCTTTGAGATTGTCCAAACCACCGATATCGGATATATTTTCGCGGGCTGGGTAAAAATCCAGAATTTGAGTTTGGCGAATTGTTTGGCGCTTTTCTTCTAAAATCAGTTCCGCGTCGTCGGAATGGAGTTCGCCTCTGGTGGCGATCGCCTTTGCCAAAACTCGGCGGATTCGTTCGATCGACAGCCCTTGACAGGAGCGCACCATTTCATCCAGCAAACGCCCTTCAATGGCTTGTCCGGTAGCCCCTAACAGTCTTTCCACCTCAATTTTTATTTCCGCTGCCGCAGGCAGGGGAAACTCCAAAACAGTCATCACTTCGCTGAGGTCTTCCGGGATCGAAATTAGAGGAGATACGATGACAATATTTTTGGGCACAGATTTGAGGAGTCTCGCCAAATTCCGCAGCTTGCGGGAAATCGAGACATCTTCCAAAAACCGCTGAAAGTCGCGCAGAATAAAAATTGCCGGCGCGCTGGCGGGCAATTTTTCGAGAAATTCCAAAGCTTGCAGCGGGTTGCGCTTGCCAAAACCTGTATCGTTGGGATTGCCTTGGTAGCCATCAACAAAATCCCAGATGTAGACGGCGCGAGAACCCTGTTTTTTGGCACTTTGGGCGATCGCCGCTTCTACGCGCTCTTCTTCCCGTGTGGGAATGTAAATTAGGGGGTAGCGCGATCGCAGCAGTAGTTCAAACTCGTCGCTAAAAATAGTCATTAGTCAGTTGTCAGTGGTTAGTTGTTAGTTGTCAGTGGTTATTTGTTATTTGTTCTTTGTTATTTCTTATTAGCTAATGCCAACTGCCCACTGCCAACTGCCCACTGCCAACTGACTAAGGCAATTGCCGTTTAAGTGCTTCCAGAGACGCCCAGCGACTGTCTGTGACTGTTTCGGTGCTTTCTGTATTTGCATCATCAGTTAAAGAAATTCCCGGACATTCAGTATCGCATATCTGTTTGTGCGGCAGTTCCAAACACATTTGCTCGTACACCCAATCGCCCGGAGAGAAATAGCCGCCTGGGGACAAATTTTCCACCAAATCTTCTAAAGCCACTTCTATTTCTGCTGAACTTGAATCTGTTTGATTTGCTGTTTCCTCGAGCCAGATTAGTTCTGATGAGTTGAGTGCCAAACGATGATTGTATTGTTTCAAGCATCTGTGGCAGGTGAGAGTAACAATTGTTTCTGCTTTTGCCTTCACCTCAAGATAATTCCCTTGGTGACTCACTTGCAGTCGCCCTCGCACCGGAGTAAGAGTTTCTAAATCGGGGATAAATTCTTCAAAATCAATGACCTCTTTCCGCTCAGTTTTTGTGAGGAGATGAGGGATATAAATTGTCTCCATAATCTTTTGCCTTCCTACTTCTTGAATTCAAAGGTCAAAAGGAATAGTTATTTTTTAACTTCTTCCTTCTTCCTTCTTCCTTCTTTAGCGTCAGCGCAGCCGCACTACCAAACGCCGATCGGGTTCTTGTCCTTGACTGTAAGTTTCTATATCCTCACATTCGCTCAAAAAGCTGTGGACTTGACGGCGTTCTGCCGAAGACAGGGATTTTATTTCAACTTCCACTCCCGTCGATCGCGCTTGATCTGCTGCGTACTCTGCCATCGATCGCAATTCCTCTTGGCGGCGGATGCGATAGCCATTTAGTTCAACTGTATAAGGAATTGACTCCTCTACTTCCTGACCTATATTCTGAACCGTGTTGCAGAGGTACTGAATGGCATCTATTACATTACCGTTTGGCCCGACTAAGATTGCAACTTGTTCTGGAGTCAGATTGCTTTCATCTATTGTCATCCAATAGCAATCTTTTTGTTGTTCGCATACCACTTTTGAAGGAATTGCGGACAGTTGTAGCAATTCTTCTAACCATGCCTGTCCGCGCTGCATTTGAGAGTCTTTCATTGTTGTTAAAGTCAAGCCTTTTTCTTAGAACGCTTGGGCTCAAATGGAAGTGCATCTAATCCTTGTTCTTTTTGGGTTTTCGCCTCTGCTTCGTCCACTATTTTTTGGAGGTTTTCGGGCAGCGGTTCTCGCGACAAAATGAACGACTGAACAGTTTGGAAGATGTTAGCAATCAGCATATACATCAACACGCCGGCGGGCAGCGGGAAGAACAAAAACATCCCTGAAAATATGACTGGCGTCAGTTTGTTGACTGTAGCCTGTTGGGGGTTGTCGTTTGGCCCTTGTGCTTGTCCTGAAAGGATTTGGTTGATATACAAACTGATGCCGAAGCCCAGGATCATTACCAAAATATCCCAGTGGATTGTACCGTCTGAGTCGATCGCGCCCACGCGGCCTAGAGCTTCAATAAACAGGAATCCTTTGTTACTAGCCAATCCGGGGATTGTGCCTTGAACTGTGGCTTCACCGGGCGCTAAGGCTGTGATGTTGCCCTGTTCATCTACCTTGACGAGTTCTTCGCCTTTGATGACTTTCCAGCCCGGTTCAAAGTCGATTTCGCTCTTATTTTCTGCCGCTAAAACTTTGAGAGGTTTGCCCTCTGGGGTTTGAAAATTTATCTTGGTTGTGTCGCCGACTGCGAGTTTGTCGCCGCCTGGAATTACCCCCACAACAGGAGCATGAAAAGTACCTGTGACGTAAATATTTTGGGGCGGTGTAGCAAAAGCTTGCGGTTGAACAGTTTCGATTTGTTCTTTGGGCAAAACTTGAACGTTGACGCTGTAATTTATGTCAGAAAACGGCGAACCCCGCAGCGTTGCAAACAGTGCAAACAGCACTGGCATTTGCAGCACCAACGGGAAGCATCCTGCTAGAGGATTACCAAATTCTTTGTATACTTTGCTCATTTCCTCCTGCTGTTTGGCAGGATTGTCTTTATAGAGTTTTTGAATTTGATCTACTCGCTCTTTCATCAACGGCTGCGCTACTTTCATGCGCCGCATATTGCGAAGAGAGCCTGCGTTGAGAGGATAAAGAGCAAAGCGAATCACGAGCGTCAGTGCTACGATCGCTAAACCGTAGCTTGGCACGATCCCGTAGAAAAAATCTAGGATCGGGAGCATGAGGTTGTTGGAGAGAAACGAGATACCGAAATCCATTCGCTTTGAGTTAATTTAGGTGCTCTATGTTTGCTGTTGAGAACTATTTTTACCCGCTGAAGGCGAGCCGCCTCAATTTTTAGGGTTTTGTCTCTATCTTAGGACATTGCCCGTCGATCGACCGCCCGGTCTGCGGGTTTGTTGTAATGAGTTTGCCAATACTCGCACTGAATTGGGCCTCTAATCAGGGTGAAAGCGGTTCGGTTATTTAGCTTGGGCCGCGTTTGCTTTTTGAGCGGCTGCGGGCAGTTTTTCGTTAATGTAGTCATACATTGCTCGAAATTTCGGCATAGCTCTGAGTTCCAAGCGGCTGCCATTTTTCATGGTGAGCACCATGTCTCCGTAAGTCCCGAAACCGCGAGGTACTGTGACGATTTTGACTATATCTGAGTAGATAACGTCTGTCTGTTCGCCCCCCATCCAACCGCTAGTTACGGACACTCGGCGGCTCGTGATCCGATACCGCAGCCACAGAGCCCGGACAATTGCTCCTACTGCTAGGGGGATTCCCACCACAGTCAGCCCCAGGAGTAAATTGAGGATCAAGTCTCCCGGCGCGGGGCCGCCTTCATAATATACTTCCTCTCGAATTCCCATCTAGTACCTCGGCTTCTACCAACAACTGCTCTAATTCTTGCAGAATTTCTGCATAATTGCACTCTTGTGCGATCGGACGCACGACAATTACTAAATCCCACCCGAATTTTAATCGGGGCAATAGCTGTCGCAAAGCTGCCCGAATCTGACGCTTAATCCGATTGCGGACTACAGCGCGTTTGCTGACTTTCAGGCTGATGGAAATGCCTGTGCGAGTTGGCTGCAAGGATTTTTCGGCTGTCGGTTTCGCAAAGTCGGCGCTTTTTGGTTTACGCAGAGCTCTTAAGCTGAAATGGGCCGAGTTACGGCGCATTCCCTTGCGGTATACGGCGCTGAAGTCTTTTCGGTGCTTAAGTCGGTTTGTATCGGGCAACATGGCGTAGGGCGATCGTTGAGGCCTCTCAACCTTGATGCAGTGCTAGACTGCGAGGCGGTGGCGACCTTTGCTGCGGCGAGCTTTGATTACCAATCGACCGGTTGCGGTACGCATTCTGGCGCGAAAACCGGATGTTCTTTTTCTTTTGCGGCTGGTTCCGTGCAGGGTTTGCTGTGTCATTTTGATTTCTCCCGGCTTGTTACTTTACTTTTGATTAATATTCACAATCTTCTAGTATACCATAGAGGTGTTTTGTTGGCAATAATATTTTTCCGATTTGAATCGATCGCCACTCATCACAAAGCAACAACCCGTTTTCTAGCTGGTGAACGAGATTTCGGTTTCGTTTTCACTACCAGATACCTAACTTTTTAAGATGATATTGCAAGGGCGATCGCCCGCGAACCGAAAAAAATCCAATCCCCGACTTCTCCAACTTCTCAAACTTCTCCAAAAAATCGGGGTTTTCTCCTGCTAGTCGCCCGCGAACCGAAACAAATCAAATCCCCGACTTCTCAACTCATCCGTGTATCCGTGTCAACATCCGTGTCGTGCCTTCCCTCATTTCAATTCAACATTTACCCTAGCAAACATTCCCGGTGTACTCCGCGATTCATAGCCTTTAACGCTTTCGGCATCAAACACAACTTTTACCGAAATTCGCTGCACAACTTGGGTGAAATTGCCCGTAGCATTATCGGGAGGCAATAAGGAAAATTTAGCGCCAGAAGCCGGGGAGAAACTATCGAGACGACCCTCAAACTTAGTACCACCAAAAGCATCTAATTTGATGTCTACTTGTTGGCATAATTTGAGGCTTGCCAGTTGGGTTTCTTTGAAGTTAGCAATTATCCACAAATCGTTACTGACGATCGCCGTTGACGGAGTTTCCGGCGGCAGCCGCTGCCCGAATTCAAAGGAGTTGCGGGCGATTTGTCCGGCGAGTGCGGTGATATTCGTGTAGGACTGTTGCCCTGCTTTTTTTAAGAGTGCGTAGTATTTTACGGTTATTTTTAATGTATAGCGATCCTAAATCATTTGCATAATTCTTGTAGGGGCAATCCGACCCCTACTCCCCGTGGTTGCCCCATTTTTCGGAGGGCGGGCACGGGGGCACCGCCCCTACATATCTGCATGAATGATTTAGGATTGCTATAGTTGAGTTAGATGCTGCTGCACTTCACTCAAAAGATTAATTTGCCGGTTTAGGAAAGATTGACATCGCCCGATCGCTCAGTTGGAAAAAAAGTTGTCGATCTGCCTCTGAAAAGCCCTCGACAGGTCGAGCTCGGATTTCAGCTACCAGCGGGGGCAATACGTCTTGCTGTTCCCTGCCTGAGTCTGTCAGCCAAATGCGCCAAATGCGAGTTTCTATCTCCCGGCGGACTAGGCCTGTTTCTTCCATGCGATCGATCGCGCCTGTCAGCGTCCCGCTTACCTGTTGCAGTTTGTCGCCAATGCTGGAAGTCGGCAAACCGTCTTCTTGCCACAAGCCCAAAGGGTGGCAGCAGGTTTTTTGGCGATCGACTGCTACGCTAAAAGCGGGAATCCGCCCTCTGCCGGATATGTTAACAATTCTTATTGTTCTTAAACTAGAAAGAGTAAATATAGTTCGCGATCGGAATTTATGTTGCTTCCACCCGACCAACGCACCAAGTTAGACGACACCGACGACAATTTGTTCTATTCCGCTCCCCGGTTTGTGACTCACGTAGACGATGGATTTATTCAGCAACTAACCGATTTGTATCGGGAACGGCTGAAACCGAATACTCGGATTTTTGATATGATGAGCAGTTGGGTTTCTCATCTACCCGACGAGATGCAATTTGCCCATGTGGAAGGCCACGGATTGAATCAAGAAGAGTTGGCAAAGAATCGCCGACTGAATCATTATTTTGTGCAGAATTTGAACGCAAATCCTCAACTGCCACTGCCGGATGCAGAGTTTGACGCGGTTGTCAACTGCGTTTCGGTACAGTATTTGCAGCACCCGGATGCGGTTTTTGCCGAGATTCACCGGATTTTGAAGCCTGGTGGCGTAGCAATTATGAGCTTTTCTAACCGGATGTTTTATCAAAAGGCGATCGCGGCTTGGCGGGAAGGTTCCGAGGGCGATCGGGTAGAATTAGTCAAGGGTTACTTTGATTCTGTCAAAGGAGCCAACATACCCGG
The DNA here is from genome assembly GCF_036702415.1 of Microcoleus sp. D3_18a_C4. NCBI lineage: Bacteria > Bacillati > Cyanobacteriota > Cyanophyceae > Oscillatoriales > Microcoleaceae > Microcoleus > Microcoleus sp. D3_18a_C4. Next base: position 233,661 of record NZ_JAUBTI010000002.1, read on the forward strand.
ATTTAGCAAGCCGGAAGTAATTGTTCGCAAGCCTAACTTGCCGAGTTTTATGCAAATGCTGCGAATACCAAGCGGCGATCCATTTTATGCGGTAGTTGCTTACCGCCAAAGTTAGGCTCTTGAGGTTGAGGTTTCGCTGGCTTGCGACCAAATCTAAAGTGTGGATGGGGGCAGGTTAAATGCCTGCTCTCAAAAAAGCAATAGGGCTTGACATTTTTTAGCAAATATGAAAGAGTATATCCACCATCCTATTAAACCTAAAAAAAGTGATGCGACTTAGAGAAAAATTAGAGCAAATCAAAGAAAACAAATATGTCATAATTTTTGTAATAAATTTGATTTTGCTGGTTCTTCTTACGAAACTTGACATTCAATCTAGTGCCGACGCTTCAAGGATGGCTACAGTTAAATCTTTGGTAGAATATCAGAGTTTTACGATCGATAATTCTCAATTTGATAATTCTCGATTCTTTACTGTTGATAAGTATTTTTACAACAACCACTTCTATTCAGACAAACCGCCACTCCCAGCCCTTATGGGAGCTGCGGTTTACTTTCTACTAAAAAACGTAATCGCTATTAATTTCTCAAACCATTTTGCATTGACTTATTATTTAATAACACTATTATCAGTCGGAGTTTTTTCTTGTATAGGTTTAGTTTATTTCCACAAAATTTTGTTAAAAATATTTAAAACAGATGAGAGTTGGGCTAACCTAACAACGTTTTTGGCGGGGAGTGCAACTTTAATTTTACCCTATTCAGTTGCATTAAATAACCACATTCTGGGTGCAGTATTTATTATAGTCAGCTTTTACTATTTCTTGAAATCGGCTGAATCCAGGGATATAAATAGTATTATACTGTGCGGGGTTTGGGTATCAATGGCGGGAAGTATTGATATCACCTGCTTTTTATTTATCCCATTTTATTTGGTATTTTTGTTAACCAAATCAATCAAAATGGCCGGATTATTTTTACTTTCATGTATCCCTTTAATTATCAGCTATTTGAGTTTAAATATGTATCTCTCCGGCAGCATAGTTCCGCCAGCAATGAATGCAGCATTGTGGGAGTATCCCGGGTCTATCTTTAGCAAGCAAAATTTGTCGGGAGTAGCTACACACAAGAGCTTTTTACGTGCGCTTAGGTATGCCTTTACTTTGTATTTAGGCAATAGAGGATTTTTCTCGCACACTCCTCTAATGTTCTTCTCAGTTATGGGTATTCTGGCATTTTTTAGACAAAAAAATTGGTCGTACAAAACGCCATACCTATACGGCATTTCGGCCTCTGTAGCTTTCATGCTACTTTATACATTACGGACTGTTGATTATGGTGGCTATTCCTATGGAGTGAGGTGGTTTGTCACTCCTCTGTTTATATTGTGTTTGCCACTAAGCCACATAGGACACCAAGTTAGAAGTTCGCGGTTGCTGAAAAACTTTTTTGTAGTTATTGCTTGTATGTCGATCGCAATATCTCTGGCGGGTACTTATAATCCCTATCCCAACGATTCTACGGTGGTAGCCTCCCTTCCCGGCGGTTACACTTCAAAATATACATTCCTTATAAATGTCAAGAATATCATATATGATTCTTCAGCTATGTACAAGTTATGCTTAATCATCAGCGCTGTAGCGATATATTTTTTGTTCTACAGGCTTTTGCAAAAACTCCAGCAAAATCCCAATACATCTTCCTAAAATGCAGGGGCACGGCAACGTTTGAATTCTGATGTTATCTTTGATTTTTTAGTTTTTTACCGTAGAGATCACACACAGGGATTGAGCAACCTATTTGGAAATAAAATAGAATTCAACGCAGCGATCCAACGCTCGCCTTTGACGGATAATCTGTTTGTACTAACTGCTGAGATTCCTTCACCGGGTACTTCCAGACGGCTTCCCTCATCTCAGATATGGATTTATTCAAAACATAAAATCAGTAATTATAGAGTAAGGGAACACCTTGATATGAAACCATATCACCAAATAGCGATCGACGAATGCGGCGAACCTTTAGTCCCTATTCCACCAGAACATTTTGCCTTTGAAATGCCGCACCCTTATCAAAAGTTGGGTGCACCCTATGACAACAGCAAAGCAGATTCCCCTTACTATTTGCGGCAAGGAGTCGTAGATAGTTTAATCGCCGCTCAAACCCAGCTACAGCAAAATTATCAAAATTGGAAAATTCTGATATTTGACGCTTATCGGCCGGTCGAAGTCCAGCAATTTATGGTAGATTATACTTTTAATCAAATTGCCCTAGCTCAAGGCTGCGAATTTCCGGTTTCCGAAGACAAACGCCAAGTGATTATAGAACACGTATATCAATTTTGGGCAGTACCGAGCCTCGATCGCGCGACGCCTCCCCCTCACAGTACAGGTGCAGCTTTAGATATAACTTTAGTGGATGAAAATAATCGGCAAATTGATATGGGTTCTCCGATTGATGAAATATCAGAACGTTCTTATCCCGATTATTTTTGTAATAGCAAGGAGCCGCAAAAACAGGAATATCACCGCCGCCGGAAAATATTAAAAGATGCGATGATAGGTGCGGGTTTTCAGCAACATCCTAACGAATGGTGGCATTTTTGTCTGGGCGATCAGATGTGGGCTTGGTTGACAAATCAAAACAATAATGGTAGTCAATTTTTGGCCCGATACGGTCGCTATTAAAAGGGTACGCAATTAAATCGGGACTGGCGCACTCACAACCTTAAGAAAGGGGTTTCTTGACAAAAAACCTCAGCTTTTAGCTGCTTCCTCCAGCAAGAAACCCGGTTTCTGACACTTTGTGCGTCCAGGAATAAAAAAGTTTGACCAAAATAAATCATTTGTATCAGGATACACGGCAACTATTGCCAGCGCGGTAGCGGTGGTTTAAAATCAACGAGAGCGAACAAGTGCAGGCAAATCGAGCCAGCAATGCAAACCCTACAGGATAACTCAGAGTTCACCCAATGAAAGCACTCATCCTCTCTGGCGGTAAAGGAACACGCTTGCGTCCCCTCACCTATACGGGTGCTAAGCAGTTGGTTCCTGTAGCAAATAAGCCGATACTGTGGTACGGAATTGAAGGAATTGTGGCGGCTGGGATTACGGATATTGGGATTATTATTAGTCCCGAAACCGGGGAAGAGGTGAAGACGAAAACAGGAGATGGATCTCGCTTCGGGGCCAAAATTACTTATATCTTGCAAGAAAAGCCGGCGGGGCTCGCTCATGCGGTAAAAGTTGCCAGACCATTTTTGGGCGATTCTCCGTTTATTATGTATTTAGGAGATAACTTAATTCAGAATCAGTTAGATCCGTTTTTAGAGATTTTTAACAAGCAGAAACTAGACGCTCTGATTTTGCTGCGCCCAGTTCCCAATCCCTCTGCTTTCGGTGTGGCAAAAGTTGATGAGAAAGGCAGAGTTTTGGAGTTAGTAGAAAAACCACAAGATCCGCCATCGAATTTAGCACTGGTGGGAATTTACTTTTTTGCTCCTACTATTCACGAGGCGATCGATCAAATTCAACCCTCGGCCCGTGGCGAACTGGAAATTACAGACGCTATTCAACAGCTCATGAATCAGGAAAAACAGGTAGAAGCCTGCAATTTAGAGGGATGGTGGCTGGATACGGGTAAAAAAGACGATTTGCTGAGTGCAAACCAAATCATTTTAGATAGCCGTATCGTAGCTTCAACTGAATTAAAAGTAGACACCAAGAGTCAAATTATCGGGCGAGTGCAAATAGGCGAAGGAACGGAAATCATTAATTCTACAGTTCGCGGGCCAGTGGTAATTGGGGAAAATTGCCGCATTGAAAACTGCTTTATCGGGCCTTACAGCAGTATTGCCGATCGCGTGACGATGATTGATGCTGATATCGAACACAGTGTAATATTACAAGGGGCGAAAATACTTGGCATTCACCAGCGAATTGTTGACAGCGTGATCGGGCAGCGAGCTCAACTCACAAATGCGCCGGCTCGTCCAAAAGCTCTGCGGTTTCTGATTGGTGATGACAGTCAAATTGAGTTAGCTTAAATAGGAAGGAGAAGGTTGTGCGATTGATTCGAGGTAAGGTGAGCAATGTATCTGTGTCAACTTAAGCTCAAAGGTTGACGCACAGTAAAGTATTTGCTTACTTTTGCTAATGTATGCTACTATTGGCTACATGGCTTATGTACCACTCAGAAAAGCAGTCGAATTTCTGGGCTTGCATCCACACACCCTAAGAAGATATGCAGACTCCGGGAAAATCAAAAGCATCAAAAATGAAGCTGGGCAAAGACTCTACGATGTCGAGTCCTACCAGCGCGGTGCAGCTAGAACTACCGTTGTTTGCTACTGTCGCGTCAGTTCACCCAAGCAGCGAGACGACCTCGCTCGACAAGTTGACGACCTGCGACAGCAATACCCCGACGCCGAAATCATCCAAGATATCGGGTCGGGACTCAACTTTAAGCGAAAAGGACTGCAAGCCTTACTGGTCAGATTTATGCGCGGCGAACAGCTCACGATTGTTGTTGCCTGTCGCGACAGATTGTGCAGGTTCGGATTTGAACTATTCGAGTTCATGGCCGGGCAAAACGGTGGACAAATCGTGGTTCTTGACCGAACTGTTCACTGCCCGGAAACCGAACTCACAAGCGATCTTCTCGCCATCCTTCACGTCTTCAGTTGCAGAATGCACTCCCGGCGAAGTTACAGCAAGAAGATCAAGGAAGATCCGTCTATTCCTAAATCCTGAACAAAAAGCTTTAATCAAGCAGTGGTTTGGAGTGAGTCGTTTTGTCTACAACACGACCATCAAATACCTCCAAGAACCAGGCACAAAAGCTAACTGGATGACGCTCAAAACTGGAATACTTAACAGTTTGCCAGAATGGGCAAAACCTGTACCTTTCCAGATCAAATCGATTGCCATCAAAGATGCTTGCTCAGCAGTTAAGGCGGCTAAGCAGGGTTTCAAAAAAGATGGCCAACTCCGCAAATGCAAATTTCGCAGTAGAAAAGACACAAAACAGTCTATCTATGTGCCAAAAGCATCTATAAAAGACTGCGGTGTCTACCATTCCATTTTAGGTAAGTGTCAGTTAACAGAATCTTTGCCTAAAAATTTTAGTGATGGAAGGTTGACTCTCGCTTACGGGGAATACTACCTAGTTGTTTCTGAAGAAGTGCAACAAACCAAGACCGATAAACAAGGTCGGTTAGTTGCCTTAGACCCCGGTGTCCGCACGTTCATGACGTTTTTCTCTGAAGATTCCTATGGCTGGCTCGGAAATGATTCTAATTTGTACATCCAGAAATTGTGTTTTCGGTTAGACAAGTTGGTATCGAAAATATCTAAAGCCCCCAGTCGGCAAAAAAGAAGATTCAAAAAAGCAGCCAGCAGGCTTCGTTGCAAAATCAAGAATTTGGTCAGAGAGTTGCATCACAAAGTAGCTAAGTTTTTAGTTGATCATTTTGATGTAATCTTGCTGCCTAGGTTCGAGACTTCTCAAATGGTGTCCAAGTCGCGCCGTAAGTTGAGAAACAAAACGGTGAGACAAATGTTGACTCTCAGCCATTACGAATTTAAGAATTTTCTCAAGTGGAAAGCTTGGGAAAATTCAAAACTCGTGATTGACTGCAACGAAGCTTACACTTCTAAAACGGTGTCGTGGACGGGTGAAATTGTCAAGCATTTAGGTGGAGCTAGAACTATTAAGTCCGCAGCCACCGGATTGAAGATGGATAGGGATCTAAATGGTGCTCGCGGGATTTTCACGGGCGAGGCATTGGTTGACACGCCTTTGTTGAGAGATTCTCTCAACTTATATGTTTGTTAGCATTTGTTAGCAAAAAAGTGTCGGTACTACGAGTCTACTGTCTTCTTTCCACAGTCTTCCCGATCCCCCCTAACCCCCCTTAATAAGGGGAGTAGGGGGTGGGACAAGACTATTCAAAGTCAACCCCTACTCCCATTCTTAAGGGGGATTTAGGGGGATCGAGACTCGGATAGAAACCCGATTTAGACATGGTTTCAGTCTTAAGCTGGCACTAAGGGTGGGCACGGCGTAACTTACATTTAAAGGAGAAGACAGTTTGGAGTACGAAGAAATACCAACTCAACAGATAATAAATAAATTGCGACAAACTTTGGAGCCGCGAATTGGTATTGCTGAGCTGTCGCTGTTGGGAATAGAAAATAGTGCCATCGCCCAAAATGAAGATGACGAAGACATCGCCCTTTTAAAGGCAGGTTTCGACATTTATAACATCCCCATTACCTCTTACCAAAGGCGACTCGGTTCCGCAGTCATTGTGGTTAGGAAAATAGTCCGAAAATTGCTCAGACCGGTACTCGAACGACAAGTAATTTACAATTTTGCTAATACCCGCGTCGTGCATACCTTAAGCACACAATTGCAACAATTGCAAGAAAATCAACAAACTCTCTTTGAAAAAATTGAATCGGAATTCAGCAGCGAATATCCCGAAGTTACAGCACAGCTTGAGACTCAACAAAGAGCGATCGCAACTTTTCAGTCTGAAATAGAGCAAATTAAAGCAGTGCAGCAGCAACATACTGCTATTTTAGAGAAGATTACCGCTCAATTGCTCGATCGACAAAAATAAAGCATCAAAGATGACCCAAAATAATTTGGTCGCAAGGCCCCAGATTTATTCGCGAGAGCAATGCTTCAATCAAAAATCTAAAATTATTCAATTCCTCAATCTAAACGCCTAAATTCCCAATCAAAAATTCCTCAATTCTTCAAATTTTCAATTCTTCAAATTTTCAATTCTTCAATCCCAAATCGAAAATAGAAAATTATTCAATCCTTAAATTCCTCAATCTAAAATCTAAAATCTAAAATCTAAAATCGAATGACTGCACTGCCCATATGCTCGTTAATTATAGTCAACTATAACGGTCTGCGCCACACCAAAGATTGCTTAAAATCTCTACAAAAACTTGCGTATCCCGAATCGCAACTAGATTTAATTGTAATTGATAATTGTTCTCAAGACGATTCCGTTAATTCCCTGCGCGAACTATTTCCCAAAGTTCGCATTTTTGTCAATACGGCCAACAACTTTGCTAAAGCCCTCAACCTCGGCATCAGCGAAGCAAAAGGGCAATATATCGGCTTTCTAAATAACGATGCTACCCTTGACAGTCGCTGGTTAGAGATTCTGGTAAAACGGCTAGAAACTAATAAAGAAGTAGGGGCGACCAGCGGCAAATTGCTGTTTAAAGACGGGCGAATTAACAGCGCAGGTATTCAGCAATTACCTAATTTTTATTGGCAAGATGTCGGCTTTGGCGAAAAAGATGCGGGACAGTACGATACAGAACGGGAAGTCGAAGGGCTTTGTTGGGCGGCGGTGCTTTTTCGCAGGAAATGTCTCGAAGATGTGGGGCCGATAGATGAAGATTTTGTGATGTATTTTGAGGATGTAGAGTTTGCCAAACGCTGCCACAAACGCGGTTGGAAAATGCTTTATACTCCGGCCGCCATCGCCCATCACGAGTATCGGGGTTCGAGTAAAGGCAGCAAACTTACCGAGTATTTCTGCAACCGCAATCGTTTTTTGTATTTGGCAAAACATGAACCGTTGCAATTAGTATCTTCAATTCATACTTCTGATTTTTTTACTCATAAGCAGTACGATTTGCTGTTCGAGAGTTTATTTGTAGCGATTAAAAAACTGCTAGATTATCAGAAACCCGAAATCATCGAAACTGTATTGCCGCAGTTGTCGGAAAAGTTGGCGGTGATTTACAGTCGCCTGAAGATCGATCGCATTTTATCTCGATTGCAGGTGGTTCGGGGCGATCGCAAAATGTCGATCGCCATTTACGATCACGGACTGCATTTTATTGGTGGCGGCCAAAAATACGTCGCTACCCTCGCCTCGCTGCTGCAAAATGAATTTGACATTACTTTTATCGCCAACAAACCCGTTGCTGTTTCCGACTTAGAATCGTGGTACGGACTCAACCTTTCAGGATGCCAAATTAAAATTATGCCCTTGGCGTTTTACGAGAAACGCGGAATGCAGTGCATCGATTCCAGCATCATCGTGGAAGATATGGAAAATCCCTTTGATGAAATTGCCAGAGAAAGCAAAAACTACGATATTTTTATCAACGCGAACCAACTGGAAAAAGTTAAACCACTGTCGCCAATTTCAGTATTTTTCTGTCACTTTCCCAATACCTTCCGCAACCGTCACTTTGCTGTCGATGATTACACTTTCATTATTGCCAACAGTCAATTTACCGTCAAGTGGCTGGAAAAACGCTGGAACCTACAGCCAACTTTTCTGCTTTATCCGCCCGTGGAAATGGCAACCGTTAAAGTGCCGAAAGAAAACATAATTTTGGCGGTGGGACAGTTTGAAGCTGGGGGAACAAAAAAGCAAATTGAACTAATTAAAGCTTTCCGCAGTTTGCTAGCGGATTATCCCGAAGATTTTCAAGGATGGCGACTAATTTTAGTGGGCAGCAGCATTCCGAAAAATCCTTATTTAAAGACTGTTCAGAATTTATTGAAGCAAGATTCAAGGGCGATCGAGCTAAAAGTCAATGTTGACTTCGATGAGGTAAAATCGCTTTATGCTAGAGCAAGCATATTTTGGCACGGCTGCGGTTTGGGTGAAGTCAATCCTCAAAGATTTGAGCATTTCGGGATGGCGACTGTAGAAGCAATGCACAACAGTTGTGCTCCGATTGTTTTCAACGGCGGCGGCCAACCGGAAATTGTCGAACATGGGCGATCGGGCTTTGTGTTCAATACCGTTGAGGAACTTTGCCAGCGTTCACATCAACTAATTGTTAATCCTGATTTGCTAGCAGAACTTCAAGCTGGTGCACAGCAACGCAGTCAGAACTTTAGACTTGCACATTTTGAGAAAAAAGTCAATAGTTTTTTTGATATTCTTCACCAAGAGTATGCTACAATTCGGCTGCCAAATCCTGCCGATATAGCTCAAATGCTCGATCGCGATCGCGATCGATAAATTGCGTAGGGGTGGGTTTTACCAACAATATTTAATGATTACAAACAATTCATATAAACCCGCCCGTACACCGCCAATAATTAACATCAAATCCGACTTTTGTGCAACCATAAAATCTAAATTTTGATTGTTCGTTGGGTGGGGGCGGGTTTAGGAGATTATGGGTTTAAGGCAATTATTGTTGGTAAAACCCGCCCCTACAATTGGGATAAATTTTGGTTGGGTGGGGGCGGGTTTAGGAGATTATGGGTTTAAGGCAATTATTGTTGGTAAAACCCGCCCCTACAATTGGGATAAATTTTGGTTGGGTGGGGGCGGGTTTAGGAGATTATGGGTTTGAGGCAATTATTGTTGGTAAAACCCGCCCCTTGTATCTTAAAGGAGTCAGTAGATCGCCACGTCATGGATTCGATCGAGCCGACTTTCAGGCGATCG